>CALMPQ010000138.1 GCA_937872005.1 uncultured Propioniciclava sp. | reverse complement strand
CCTGCCCGCCGACTGGCCGTCGGGGGGTGAGGATCGCCTCCGGCTGCTCGGCGCCGAGTCGGAGGCGACCGTCACCGTGAACGGGGAACTGGTCGGCATGCCACGCGGATCCAGGCTGACCCGTGAGTTCGACGTGACCGGGCTGCTGCGCCGGGGCACGAACGAGATCGAGGTCGTGGTGCGGCAGTGGTCACCCGGCACCTGGCTCGAGGACCAGGACCAGTGGTGGTTGCCGGGCCTGTTCCGCGATGTCGAGCTGGTGCACCGCCCCACCGGCGGCCTCGAGGATGTCTGGCTGCGCGCCGACCTGGACCCTGCCACCGGCGAGGGCTTCCTGCACCCCGAACTGCGCGGGGAACCCGCCTTCCCGGTCACCCTCACCCTGCCCGGGCTCGACATCGAGGTCACGTGGCCGGACGCCGCGGCCGTGGCCCCGCTCCCCGTCGGCCCCGTGCGGCCCTGGAGTGCCGAGACACCCGTGCTGCACGACGCCCAGGTGTCGAACGCGGTCGAGTCGGTGGCCCTGCGGGTGGGATTCCGACGGACCGAGGTCGTCGACGGCGTGTGGCTGCACAACGGGCGTCCGCTCAAGCTCGCGGGCATGAATCGCCACGAGACCCACCCGAGCCTCGGGCGCACGTTCGACGAGGCCCACGCACGGGCCGACCTGGCCCTCATGAAGTCGTTCAACGTCAACGCCATCCGTACCGCGCACTACCCGCCGCACCCGCGGCTGCTCGACCTGTGCGACGAGCTGGGCTTCTACGTCATGCTCGAGAACGACCTCGAGACCCACGGGTTCGAGGACGAGGGCTGGGTCGGCAACCCCTCCTCGGATCCACACTGGCTGCCCGCGTTCCTCGACCGCATCGAGCGTGCGGTCGAGCGCGACAAGAACCACGCCTGCATCATGTCGTGGAGCCTCGGCAACGAGTCCCACACCGGCCCCAACCTCGCGGCGACCGCCGCGTGGGTGCGGCACCGGGATCCCTCGCGCGTCGTGCACTACGAAGGTGACCACGAGGGCGACTACACCGACGTCTACTCCCGCATGTACCCCACCACCGACGAGGTGGCGTGGGTGCTGGAGGGCTCGTCGGGGCCGGTGGCGCTGGCCGAGCACCCGGCGAGCAGGGTCGATGCGTCGCAGGCCGCGCGGATCCGGACGATGCCCTACCTGATGTGCGAGTACGCCCATGCCATGGGCACCGGGCCGGGGGGGCTCGAGGGCTACCACGACGCCATGGACCACCCCCGCCACGCGGGAGGCTTCATCTGGGAGTGGCGCGACCACGGCCTGTGGCGCACCCTCCCCGACGGCAGCCGAGCGCTCGCCTACGGCGGCGACTTCGGTGAGCCCGTCCACGACGGGAACTTCGTCTGCGACGGCATGGTCAACACCGCCGGGCGTCCTTCAGCGGGCCTCGCCGTCTGGGCCAACCTCGTCGCACCGGTGATCGCCGGACTCTCGGATTCCGGCGTCGAGGTGACCAGCAGGCTCGCGCACGCCACGGCGTCCGGGTTGCTGGTGGTCTGGCAGGCGATCGGGCCCGGCGACGCCACCACCGCCTCGCTCCCCGTGCCCGACCTCGCCCCGGGCTCCACCGTCACCCTGGCCGCTCCCCCCGTTCCCCCCTGGGCGGACGCCATCACGCTCGCCGTGCTCGACCCGGCCGGCTCCGGGGTGGCCCCCCGTGGCCCCCGCGAGGTCCACCCGATCACGGGGGACGCCCTCTTGCCCGGAGTGGGCGACGCCGCCGAGGGCGGCCGCGTCGTCAGCGTGCGCCAGGTCGTGCGTTCATCGGGGGCGGAGGCGACCGCGACAGGACGTGGCGATGTGGCCGCGACGACCGCGTTGGTGCGAGCCCTGCGACCCACCCTGTGGCGCGCCCCCACCGACAACGATCGGGGTCGGGGCAAGCAGCACCGGGTGTGGGAGGAGGCAGGCCTGGACCGGATCGTGCACCGCACAGTCGAGTCGGGCCCCTGCCACCTCGTCCTGGCCTCGGGCGCGGCCGGGGCTCGGGCGTCCGTCCGCACCGAGTTGCGCTGGCACGAGGATGGCGCGGGGCTCCGGGTCCACGCTCACATCCAGCCAGATGCGGGGTGGCCGGAGGACATCGCGCGCATCGGCCTGACCGCTCCCCTGCCGATGGCGACGGCCGTGCGGTGGTACGGCCTGGGCCCGACCGAGAACTACCCCGACCTGCAGGGTGGCGTGCGTCTGGGCACCTTCGCGAGCGAGGACCCGGTCGACCTGTGGGCCCCCGAGGTGCGCCCGCAGGAGGCAGGCCATCGTGGTGGGGTCCGATCCCTCACCGTGCACGGGGAGGGCGGGACCCTCACCATCACGACGTCCCCCGACGGAACGGGACTGCTCCCGGGCTTCAGCATCTCGCCCTGGACGCCGCAGGAGGTCGCGGCGTCCCAGCACGTGGAGGAACTCCCGGTGAGCAACCGATCCTGGCTGACTCTCGACGCGCGGCACAGCGGACTCGGCACCGCCTCGTGCGGTCCGGGAATCGGCCCCGAGTTCCGGGTGCATCCCGAGTCGGTGACGGTGGCGTTCACGGTGCGAATCGATCGAGCCGACCCCACGGGAGACTGACGCCATGGCGCGAAGCACCCGTCTGGACGTGGCCCAACGCGCGGGCGTGGCGCCGTCGACCGTGTCGAACATCCTCAACGGTCGGGCGACCGCGCTGCGCATTGCCGACGCGACCGTGGCCCGGGTGGAACAGGCGGCCAAGGACCTCGGGTACATCCCCCACGCGGGCGCGCGCGCCACGGCCGGCGCCCGGTCGAAGGCCGTCGGACTGGTCCTCGGTGCGCTGCCGCCCAGCCCCTACGTCGCCGTCGTGCACGACGTGCTGGTCACCGCGATCACGACCGCCGAGGCAGCGGGGTACGTCGTGGTGCCGATCGCCCAACCGGAGAAGGGCACCAGCGCGCGCTACGTCGACCGGCTCCTCTCGGACGTCGACCTGGCCGGCGTGGTCGTCGAGCACACCCCCCGCAACGCCGAGGCGGGACGCCGGCTGGCCAAGTTCGACATCCCCGTCGTGTGGATGTCGCTGGAGACCCCCGAGGAGCGGCTCCCCGGCGTGGCCCACGTCTACGCAGACGAGAAGCCCGGCGTGCGCGCCGTGCTGGAGCGGCTCACCCTGGCGCCGGACAAGCACCTGGCGATCATGGTCGGCCCCACCTACCGACCCGAGCGGCTGCATGTCGCCGAAGCCCTCTTCCCCGGGCGGACCTTCCTCGTCGAGGCGTCCTCGTGGTTGCCCGACGCCGGCGCCGAGACCGCCCGTGCCCTGCTCCTCGACGATCCTCGCGTCGGTGCACTGTTCTGCGCCGACGACCTGCTCGCCCTCGGCGCGCTGCGCGCGTGCCGGGAACTCGGCATCTCCGTGCCCGAGGACCTCTCGATCGTCGGCTTCGGCGGCTATGACATCGCCGAGCACTTCGCCAGTGGGCTCACCACCGCCCACTGGCCGCTGCGCGCGCTGACGTCCTCCGCGTTCGAAGCCCTGTTCGAGCACCTCGAATCCGAGGAGCCCAGCGCCCGCCTCGACGTGGCACCCCTCACCCCGGCCCTGGAGTCGACCCCCATCGTGCGATCGACCGCGACGCTGCGATCCGCCGGTCAGTAGGTTGCAGAAGGCCCACTCACCGGTCAAGGTGACCGCGCAACAGCCGACCATTCACGGTCTGGCCCGGCACCACCGGCGCCTCGTTCGTGCCACCGCCAGACCTCGTTTTGGCTCGTTCGCACTGGTCGCGCTATAGTTCTCTGGCTGTCGGGGAAGCCCGGCCGACACCTTGCGCGGGTGGCGGAATTGGCAGACGCGCTAGCTTGAGGTGCTAGTACCCGTTCTAGGGTGTGGAGGTTCAAGTCCTCTCTCGCGCACAGATGGAACCCCCGGTCGAATGACCGGGGGTTCCGCGCATCACCACGACTACAAGTCCCGCACCTGCGCGGGTGTGAGGTCACCGAAGCCCAGGTCAGCGGGCAGACGTCGGCCTTGGGCCCGGAAGTCAATGTCCAGCACGATGGACGCCATGACGATCACGGCGTCCACGGCGGGGGTGGGCACATCGAACTGGCGGGCGAGTTCGGAGATGAACACCAGCCCGTAGGGCACGTCCTCGGTCAGGTAGCGAAAGTCAAGTGACTTCGGCGCCTGGGACTTCGCGAACCCGATCCCCTCGTTGTAGCCCTTCAGCCACGTCGCTTCGGACAGGTAGCCCTGACGCACGCCCAGCTCGGGGTCGGGCACGATCTCGACGCCGATGGCCCGGCCGAGCGCGATGCGCTCGTTGTCGACCGCCTCCATCAGCCGCGCGGACGCCGGCGTCACACCCTCGGTGTAGAACAGGAAGTCGCCGCCGGTGTTCTCGATGCGGCTGGCGTTCATCAGCATGATCGCAGGGTGCAACACGGGGTTGCCGTTCTGCAGGGTCGTCTGCAGGACGTTCGCGGCGGCCTCGGCCTGCGGCCACACGAGTTGCAGCTTGGCGAGCAGTTCGGCCGTCCGCGAGCTGGGCACGGCGGCCACGTACAGGCCGTCGAGCACGCGGGTGGTGACGCGGACCACGCCCGGCTCGATGAGCCGGCAGCCGTAGGGCAGCGTGGATGTCTCGCCGATCACGTAGGTGTCATCCAGCAGGTCGAGCCCGAGCGACCGCTTGAGGACGACGGCCCCGTTGCACCCGCTCGGCAGCATGCAATAGGCAGCATCACGGCGGAGGTGACCGCGCAGGGCCTCCCCCATCGCCTCGTGGGCGTAGGCCGGCCCCACCAACAACACCAGCTCGGCGTCCTTGAGCGCCCGGCCCAGGTCGTGGCCTGCATACGCGATGGGGGC
>CALMPQ010000137.1 GCA_937872005.1 uncultured Propioniciclava sp. | reverse complement strand
TCTCGCGGTTGCTGCGCTTGACGTACTCGAAGTGGGTGATGTCGTCGTCGGGGCCGAGCACCTCGTCGAGGAAGCGGCGCAGCGCGCCCGGCTCCTGCGGGAAGTTCACCAGGAAGTAGTGCTTGCGGCCCTCGAACACGAGCGACCGTTCGACGATCTCGGCATAGCGGGAGACGTCGTTGTTGCCCCCGGTGACCACCACGACGACGACGTCGCCCTTGTTCACCTTCACCTGCCGCAGCGCCGCCGAGCCGAGGGCCCCGGCCGGCTCGGCGATGATCCCCTCGGTCTGGTAGAGCTCGAGCATCTCGGAGCAGATGGCGCCCTCGGGCACCGACAGCATCGCCGGCTGCAACTGGGCGGCGATCGCATAGGTCGTGTCGCCGGCCCGACGCACCGCCGCGCCGTCGACGAAGGTGTCGATGCGCGCCAGCGTGGTCGGGCGCCCCGCGTCGATCGCCGCCGCCATGGACGCCGCCCCGGCCGGCTCGACCCCAATCACCCGGGTGGAGGGGGAGAACGCGTCCAGCCACACGAGGCAGCCCGCCAGGAGGCCGCCGCCCCCGACCGGGATGACCACCTTGTCGGGCTCGCGGCCGAGCTGCTCGACCAGTTCCTTCGCGACGGTGCCCTGGCCGGCGATGGTGCGGACGTCGTCGAAGGCGGCCACCATCGTCGCGCCCGACTCCTGGACCGCCTTCTGGGCCGCAGCGGACGCCTCGTCGTAGGAGTCACCGACGACGACCAGCTCGACGAACTCGCGGCCGAAGTGGCGCATGCGGTCGCGCTTCTGGCGTGGGGTGGTGCTCGGCACGAAGATGCGGCCCTTGATGCCGAGGGCGGCGCAAGCCATGGCGACCCCTTGGCCGTGATTGCCCGCCGACGCGGCAATGACCCCGGCCGCTCGCTGCTCCTCGTCGAGCTGGGCGATGAAGTTGTACGCGCCCCGGATCTTGTAGGAGCGGACCGGCTGCAGGTCCTCCCGCTTGAGCCAGACCTGCGCACCCGTCGCTGCGGACAGTCGCTCCGCGTACTGCAGGGGCGTGTGGTTGATCACCCCGGCGAGACGGGCCGCGGCCTCGTCCACGTCAGAAGCGGTGACCGGCAGGGGACCGTGGGTCGGGTCGACGGGTAGGTGGCTCACCCCGACATTGTGCCGCGCTCGACCGGGCCGTGGCCCCGTCGTCCGGCGGACACCTCCTCGACCAGGTCGGTGAGTTCGGGCTGGGCCCGCACCAACTCGGACGCCTCGGGCAGCTGGCGACCCACCATCGGGGTCACGCGGGTGGCGCTCTCGACGAGTTCGGGAGCGCCCACCTGCCGCAGCGGCTCCTCGACGGCCGTGAGCTCGGCCAGTTCGTCGTCGGTGACGCCGAGGTCGCGGAACCGTCGAGCCTGCACCATGACGCGAGTTTCGAGCGAGCCCACCGTGGAGTTGTAGGCCTTCACCGCCGAGCCGAGTGCGCGGCCCAGCTTGTCGACGTGCGTGCCCATGGCGCCCAACCGGGAGTACAGCTCGCGGCCGAGCTGGAACACCTCGCGCGCCGACTCGGCGAGCTTGGCCTGCTTCCACCCGTAGCCGACGGCCCGCAGCAGGGCGATGAGCGTCGTCGGGGTGGCGACGACGATGCCGCGCTGCGCCGCGTACTCGTGCAGGTCGGGCATGAGGCGCAGCGCCTCGTAGCCGAGGGACTCGTTGGGGATGAACATCACGACGAACTCGGGCGAGCCCGCATCCGCCTTCCAGTAGTTCTTGCCCGAGAGCTGGTCGACGTGGCCGCGGACGTTCCTGGCGAAGAGGTCGAGCTTCGCGTCCCGCTCGTGCTCGGTGGCCGCCTCGTGGGCATCCAGGAACGCCGACAGCGGCACCTTGGAGTCGACGAAGACGAACTTCTCCTCGCCCAGGAGCACCTTCATGTCGGGCCGGATCACGCGATCCTCACTCGTCGTCGACGTCGCCTGCTCGACGAAGTCGCAGTAGGCCAGCATGCCGGCCATCTCGGCGACCCGGCGCAGCTGCGTCTCACCCCAGGCCCCGCGCACCTGCGGCTTGCGCAGCGCGGTCGACAGGGCGCTGGTCTCGCGGCGCAGCTGCTCGCCGGTGAACTGGACGGCCTTCACCTGCTCGGACAGGGTGGTGGCCATCTCGACACGGGTCTTCTCGACGTCGGTCAGGCGGTCGTTGAAGCGAGCCAGACTCTCGCGGATGGGCGCCATGAGCTGCTCGGTCGCCTTGAACCGCTGCTCGGCGGTCGCCTCGGCCTTGCGGCCCTGCTCGTCGAGGGCCTGGCCCGACAGCAGCTTGAACTCCTTGGTGAGCGCGTCGCGGTCGGCGGCGATCTCGGCGGCGCGCGCGACGGCGGCGTCCTTCTCGACGGTCGCCGCGACGAGCTGCGCCTCCACGCCGGCCACCCGGGCCAGGTGCTCGGCGGCGTCGGCCTGGGCGTCCGAGGCGGCGGCGCGGGCCTCCGCGATCGCCCGGTGGGCGCGTTCCGCCTCAGCTCGCGCCTCCTGCACCCTGATCTCGGCCTGGCTCACCTTCAGCTCGGCCGCGGAGATGTCGGCGCGCGCCCGCTCGGCGTCGGCGCGGGCCGACTGCTCGGCGGCGCGGAGGCGGGCGGTGGCCGCTGCGTCCTCGACCTGGGTCGTGCCGGCCGTGCGCCGCAGCACGAGCCACGCGCCGATCGCGCCGAGCGCGACGCCGACGAGCAGGGCCACCAAGAGGATGCCGATGTTGTCCATGCTTCGATCCTGTCAGGGGGCTCCGACAATTTGCGTAAGCCCCCGCCGAGCGGCCCGCGATGGCCTGCCTACGCAGGCGTCGCACCAGCATGCGCGTGGGTGGTCGGCGTACGTCTCGGAGCGCCACGATGACCGGCCGTCGGGGGTGGGGCAGGATGGGCGCCATGGCAGCCGAGCACATCGATGACCTGGCCCGATTCGTGACCGCTTCCCCGTCCTCCTTCCACGCCGCGGCCGAAGTGGCCCGCCGGCTGGACGCCGCGGGGTTCACCCAGCAGGCCGAGGATGCCCCCTTCACCATCGAACCCGGCGGTGGCTACGTGCTCCGCGATGGCGCGATCGTCGCGTGGCATGTGCCCAGCAGCGCCGACGCTGCGCACTCCGGCTTCCGGATCGTGGGGGCGCACACCGACTCCCCGTCGCTGAAGCTCAAGCCGCAACCCACCGCCTTCAGCGTGGGCTGGCAGCAGGCCGCGGTCGAGGTCTACGGCGGCCCGTTGCCCAACCAGTGGCTCGACCGCGAGCTCGGGCTTGCCGGCCGCGTCGTGACCCGGTCGGGTGAGCAGGTGCTCGTCCAGACCCCGGCGTGGCTGCGCGTGCCGCAGGTCGCCCCGCACCTCGATCGCTCCGTGAACGAGAGCCTGCGCCTGGACCGCCAGCAGCACCTCAAGCCCATCTACTCCGTCGGACGCCCCGACCTCGACCTGCT
>CALMPQ010000136.1 GCA_937872005.1 uncultured Propioniciclava sp. | reverse complement strand
TGCCGGTTCCGGGAGGGCCGTAGAGCAGCACGCCCTTGGGGATCTTGGCGCCGACGGCCTGGAACTTGCCGGGCTCGGCGAGGAACTCGCGGATCTCCTGCAGCTCCTCGATCGCCTCCTCGCACCCGGCGACGTCGGAGAAGGTCGTGCGCGGGGTGTCCTTGCTGGCCACCTTGGCCTTGGACTTGCCGAAGCCCAGCACGCGGTTGCCACCCTGGGCGGAGTTGATCATCCAGAAGAACAGCAGGCCGATCAGGATGAAGGGGAAGATGCCCATCAGGAACAGGGACATGAAGCCCCGGTCGGGGTTCTCGCCGCGCCACTGCTCGAGCGTGCCGGCGGCGACGCGCTCATTGAGGCGCTCCACGACCTGGAGGCTCTGCTGGCCGACCCAGTTGGCGCGCATGCGGGCGCCGCCGTCCTCCTTGTACTCCAGCCGGATCTCCTGGTCGCCGTCGACCATGACGACCTCGCGCAGCGGGTCGTTGCCCTCGATGACCGAGATGATCTTCGACGTCGGCACCTGCTGGTAGCGGCTCGACGCGGAGAACAGGTTCATGCCGAGCATGATCAGCAGGAACGCGGCGAGGATCCACAGGAACGGACTGCGCAGCAGCCTCGGTGACTTCAATTCGACTCCCTGTCACAGGCGAGATGGGTGCGTCGTTGAGCGTACCGGACCCCACCAACCCCGGACTGCGCGCCCAGCAAGGACTCCGTTGATGGAAGTACTTGCAGAGTTGGAAAGTAGTTGTTAGGGTCCAGTCATCGGGCCACACCGGCCCCCACCACCCAGGAGGACACCATGAACGACAACCAGCACCTCGCCCGCCGCATCGCACTCGTCGGCTTCGGCGTCGCCCTCACCGCCATGGTCGCGCTGTTCCTCTACGGCGCCTCGATCGCTTCGGCGCAGCTCATGGTCATCAGCAGCACGACGGCCGCCGCCGTCGCCGTCTCCTTCACCACCGCTCTCGTGACCATCAACCGCAAGATCAAGGAGTCCCAGCGATGACCGAGCACCCCGACCCCCAGCGGGCCCGCGACCTCCTCAACGAAGCCGGACGCCTCGGCGCCGCCTCCCGCAGCGGGGCCAGTTGGCCCCAGATCGCCCTCCTCCTCGGGCTGGGCGGCATCTCGGCGATGTTCGCCGTCGCCCTCTACCTCGTCGTCCTGGCCAACGAGCACCTGGTCTGGCTGCCCATGGTGGTGATGGGCCTGTGGCTCGGCATCCTGACCGCGATGATGCTCGGCTTCACCCGCTCGACGAAGCTGGGCTTCGGCCGACGCTGGCGCACCGCGATGCTGGCCTGGGCCGTGGCCTGGGTCTTCACCGTCGTCGGCGGCACCGTGTGGTGGCGCGGCCGGCTCTGGTTCGCCCTCGCCTCGGCAGCGCTCCTCACCGCCGTCACGGCGTGGGGCGCCTGGCGGGAGGCCCGACAGTGAGCACCGCGGAGCACCCCCGACACCACCTCAACGACAACCTCACCCACCCGGTTCGGTTCTCGCTGGCGGCCGCGCTCGCGACCACCGACGAGATCGACTTCGCCACCGTCCGCGACCACCTCCAGGTGAGCGACTCGGTGTTGAGCCGTCAGGCGTCGGGCCTCGAGGAGGCGGGCATCGTCCGCATCAAGAAGGGTTACGTCGGCAAGCGCCCCCGCACGTGGCTCTCCCTGAGCCCCGAGGGTCGCACGCAGTGGGAGGCCCATCTGGCGGCCCTGCGCGCCATCGCCGGCGCCTGAGCCTCAGGCGTAGTCCTCCCACGCCGCCACCAGGGCGCCGAGCGCCCGGTCGGCGGCGGCGCCGCCCCGGTTCACCAGTGACGTGGCCTCGGCCGAGGTCAGCCCGTGCCGCACGGCGGCGTCCGCGAGTTCGTCGACGAACAGCCCCCGGAAGCGGACGAACACCGCCACCACCTCCGTCAACTGGGCCCCGCCCCGCAGGCCCACCCGCGCGTGCTCGGACGCCGCCAGTTCGGCCTCGCGCAGCGCCCGAGCGGCACGAGCGGGGGTGTCGGCGTCCAGGTGGGCGAGCAGCGAGTCGACCAGGCGGCGTCCGAGGAGGGCCATGTCGGCGCGGAACGCATCGTCCAGGACCACCTCGGGCAGCGCCCCGGCCGCCGCCCTGGCGTGGCGCCGCAGCACCCGCGTCATGCGCTCGGCGGACTCCCCCAGCGCCGACGGGCGCGACACGTCGCCGGTACCCTGTTGCAGCAGCGCCTTGAGCGTGCTCAACGAGAACCGGCGGTGCCCCCCGGGCGTGGTGAAGGCCTCGACCTCGCCCGCCGCACTCCACCGGCGCAGGGTCGCGGGCGAGACACCGAGCATCGCGCTGGCCTCCTGCACCGACAGCCAGGTCTCCTGCGGCACCGCGGTGGTCATCGCCCCACCTCCGACGTCGACTTGTCCAAGCGTGAGTTGCTCGGGCCCAACCGGGCATCGTCCTTGTGGCACTGCGCGCAGTAGTTGGGTTGGTGGCACACGGCGCAGGCCAGGGGGCCGTTCGCCAGGCGCATCGACTGCGCATGGCTGTACAGCATCTCGTCGTGGTGCACGTTGATCGCGCCGCTGTCGTGGCAGTCGGTGCAGTAGCTCGGCTGGTGGCAGGCGCCGCAGCTGGTGCCGAGGCCATCCAGCGAGGTCGTCAACTTCGCGTGGTCGAACGCGAACAGCCCCGCGTTGTGGTCGGCGGGACGCTCGCCGAGCGGCACCGGCTCCATGACCGCCGAGATCTTCTGCGCCGCGGGCGGCGCCTCCGGCCCGGTCAGCTGCGGGAACGTGTGGCAGGTGTCGCACGTCGACGGGATCGTCTTCTTGGTGACCACCTTGTCGACCACCTCGTAGTGCGCGCCGTCGTGACAGCGGAAGCAGCCGGTGCCGGCCTGGTGGCCGAGATTGTTGGCGTACGTGCCCGGCCCGGTCTCCATGCCGGCCGTCACGAGCTCGCCGTACAGGCGGGTCAGCTCATCGGTCGACTCCTTCACGGATTCGGCCTTGTCCTGGGCCACCTGCGGGTACTCACTGGCGTAGAAGGTGGGCAGCTGGGCGATCTCGGCGAGGTCGCCCTCCTTGCTCTCCCACGGCCCCCGGAGCAGTTCGACGGCCTTCTTCTTCAGGAACGGCAGCGTCGGGTCGAGCTTGCCCAGCGCCATGGCGTCGTCGACGGCGTTCTCGGCGG
>CALMPQ010000135.1 GCA_937872005.1 uncultured Propioniciclava sp. | reverse complement strand
AGCACGCTCGCCTCAGGCGGGCTCGGCGTCGCCAATCATGAGGGAGCCGTCCTCGTCGAAGGCCAGCGCCCGGACCAGCACGACGGCGGCGGTCGGTAGGGGCCCGTACAGGTGCGGGAACGACAGCCCACCCCCGACGTCGTCGACGCGCACCTTGGTCGCCCCGAGCCGCTCGCGGTCGATCTCGAGGATCACCAGCGGCTCGGGGTCGTCGGCGTAGAAGTTCCGCGCGACCAGGCCCATCTGGTGCGGGTACGAGCAGTGGATGAACCCCTCCTCACCCAGCGTCTTCCCCCGCGTGGAGTGCAGGTAGACGCCGTCAGCGAGCGCCTCCTCCCACTCCGCACGGTGTGCGATGTGCCACAGCGGCAGGAACTCGTTCACTGGGCGAAGCCCGCCAGCTCGCCGGCGAGGTCCTCGTTCACGCGTGCCACCACCAGGGTGCCCTCGCCGGTGTGCTCGGTCGAGAGCAGCTCGCCGGCCTTGTGGATCTTGTCGACCAGGTCGTGGCGGGCGTAGGGGATCAGCACGCGCACCTCGACGGCCGGCCGGGGCAGGCGCTCCTCGATCCGGGCCCGCAGCTCGTCGAGCCCCTCACCGGTGCGCGCCGTCACGAACAGCGCGTCGGGGGCGAGCGTGCGCAGCGGGATGAGGTCGGCCGACGACGCCAGGTCGACCTTGTTGAACACGATCTGTTCGGGGATGCTCGTGGCCCCGATCTCGTTCAGCACCGTCCGCACGGCGTTGATCTGGCCAACGGGGTCGGGGTCGGAGGCGTCCACGACGTGCACGAGCAGGTCGGCCTCGGTCGACTCCTCCAGCGTCGAGCGGAACGCCTCGACCAGGTCGTGGGGCAGGTGCCGCACGAACCCGACCGTGTCGGTGAGCGTGAACACCCGGCCGTCGGCGGTCTGCGAACGCCGCGTCGTGGGGTCCAAGGTGGCGAACAGGGCGTCCTCGACGAGCACCCCCGCACCGGTCAGCCGGTTGAGCAGCGAACTCTTGCCCGCATTGGTGTAGCCAACGATCGCGACCGACGGCACCTGGTTGCGGCGCCGTTCGGCCCGCTTGGTGTCACGGACGGCGTCCAGTTCACGCAGGCGCTTGCGCAGCACCGAGATGCGGGTGCGGATGCGGCGGCGGTCGGTCTCGATGCGCGTCTCACCGGGGCCGCGGCCACCGATGCCTGCGCCGCCGGCCGCCCGTCCCCCGGCCTGACGGGACAGGTTGCCACCCCAACCCCGCAGGCGCTGGCGCAGGTACTGCAGCTGGGCCAGTTCGACCTGGGCCTTGCCCTCGATCGACTTGGCGTGCTGGGCGAAGATGTCGAGGATCAGTGCGGTCCGGTCGATGACCTTGACCCCGATCCGGTCCTCCAGGTTGCGCAGCTGCGCAGGCTCGAGCTCACCATCGGCGATCACGGTGTCGGCGCCCGTCGCGATGACGACCTCGCGCACCTCGTCGACCTTGCCCCGGCCGATGTAGGTGGCCGGGTCGGGGTGGGTGCGCTTCTGCACCAGCCCGTCGAGCACCTCCGAGCCGGCCGTCTCGGCGAGCAGCTTGAGTTCGGTCATCGCGTTGTCGTGATCGACCTGCGTGCCCGACGTCCACACCCCGACGAGCACCACCCGTTCGAGCTGCAGCTCGCGGTACTCGACCTCGGTGATGTCGGCCAGCTGCGTCGACATGCCGGCGACGCGGCGCAACGACAGCCGCTCCTCAAGATCCAGTTGGTCGCCGTCGAAGTCGTCCACCTCGGGGTCGAGGGCTGCGTCGTAACTGTCAGTCATGCGTTCTCCTCGCGCGGAAGGTCCACGTGGCCGCGCGCCACGATCACGGCCGGGCCGGTCAGCCAGGCCTCGCCGCCGGCCAGGTCGACCTCGACCTCACCACCCGGCACCTCGACGGTCCAGCGACCGTCCGTCACACCATGGGCCCGCGCGACGGCGGACGCCACCGCCACCGTCCCCGTCCCACACGATTCGGTTTCGCCAACGCCGCGTTCGAGCACGCGCATGCGCACGTGGCCCGGGCCCAGCTCGTCCACGAACTCGACGTTCACGCCGTTCGGGAAGTTGGCCTGCGGCGTCCACGTCGGGGCGTCGGTGAGGTCGAGGTCGGCCAACTCCTCGTCGGCACCCAGCAGCACCACCGCGTGCGGGTTGCCGACGTCGACGCTGGTGGCGTCCCAAGCCGTCGTGCCCAGGGTCACGCGGGTGTCGGCGTCGCCGGTGGTCGGACGCCCCATCCACACCTTCACCCGTCCGTCGGGCAGCAGCTCGGCCGACCGCAGACCGGCGCGCGTCCCGAGGTCGATCGTGGTCGTGCCCTCGGGCACGAGCCCCTCCTCGACCAGGTAGCGCGCGAACACACGCACGCCGTTGCCGCACATCTCGGCGATGGAGCCGTCGGCGTTGCGGTAGTCCATGAACCAGAGGTCGGGGTCACCCTCCCATTCGGGGATGTGCCGAGCGCGGACCGCGCGCAAGAGGCCATCGCCGCCCACGCCGGAGCGGCGGTCGGCGAGGAAGCGCACGTCGTCGTCGGTGAGGCCCGCCGTGTCGTCGGCGTCGGTCACCAGGACGAAGTCATTGCGGGTTCCGTGTCCCTTGGCGAATTCGAGCACGTCGGCCATTCTCCCACGTCAGGCAAGATTCCCGATCACCCGGAGGACTGTCGCTGTCGGGGCAGGGCCTGTCGCGCAGCTGTGATCGCCGCGCGGCGACGATGGTAGAGTTCATACCATGAGAACTACCATCGATGCGGCCGGGAGGATCGTCGTCCCGAAGGCCATGCGCGACGCACTTGGCCTTGAGGCTGGTCGTGCTCTGGATCTGGTGCTGGTGGACGGCCGTATAGAGCTTGAGTTGGCACCCCTTGAGGTGACCCTTGAGCAGGTTGATGGGCTCCCGCTGCTCAGGCCCGCTGGGGACGTGCCCCCGCTCACGGACGAGATGGTGCGGCGAACGATCGAGGCAACGCGCCGGTGAGTGTCACGTGCGATACCAGTGTGCTGGTCCCGGCCATTGCCGGGTGGCATCCGGCTCATGCCCCAAGCCGCGCTGCGTTGTCGCAGGTGCGGGCCCTCCCTGCTCATGTCTTGCTTGAGTGCTTCAGCGTGCTCACGCGGCTGCCGGGCCCCCATGCGCTCCGTCCAGCCGATGCGGCGGCAGCCCTTGAAGCGCTGCCGTTCCCGCTCCTGACGCTTTCGTCGGAGAGACACGCTCAACTGCCCAGCATCCTCGCGGGGAGTGGGCTCAAAGGGGGTGCTGTCTACGATGGGCTTGTCGCGGCCACGGCCGCTGAGCACGGGTATCGGTTGCTCAGTCGAGACCATCGCGCACTGCCGACCTATGACGCCGTGGGGGTGTCGGTCCAGTTCGTTGAGAACTGATCCGACGCTGCCTCATCGCGGCACCGAGTCCCACACGAGGTCGGCCACCGCGTGGGCGAGCCCGGGGCGTCCGGCCTCGAACCAGGTGATGCGCGCGTCGCGACGGAACCAGCCGAGCTGCTTGCGCGCGAACCGCTTGGTGGCGCGGACGATCGCCTGCCTGGCCTCGTCCTCGGTCAGCTCCCCGTCGAGGTGCTGCAGCACCTGGCGGTAGCCGATCGCGAGGGACGCCGTCCGCCCGGCCCGCAACCCTTGGCGTTCGAGGGCGCGGACCTCGTCGACCAGGCCCTGCTCCCACATGGTGTCGACGCGCTGGGTGATGCGGGCGTCCATGAGGTCGCGGTCGAGTTCGAGGCCGACGCTGACGACGCCGTCGAGGGCGTAGGTCCACTCGGGGAGGGTCGGGGTGTGCCCGCCGGTGAGCTCGAGCACCTCCAGCGCCCGGACGATCCGGCGCCCATTGCCGGGCAAGATCTCGGCCGCCGTGTCCGGGGCGCGCTCGGCAAGGATGGCGTGCAGGGCCTCGGGCCCGAGGCGTTCGAGCTCGGCCTCCCAGTGGGCCCGCACGTCGGCGTCCGTGCCCGGGAACTCGAAATGGTCGAGGATCGCCCGCATGTAGAGCGCCGACCCACCCACCACGATCGGCAGGACGCCGCGGGCCCGGCACTGCTCGATCGTGGCCCGGGCGAGGCTCTGGAACTCCGCCACCGAGGCGGTCTGCGTGACGTCGGTGATGTCGACGAGGTGGTGCTTGATGCCGCGCCGCTCGGCGGGGGTGGGCTTGGCGGTGCCGATGTCCATGCCGCGATAGACCAGCATCGAGTCGGCATTCACGATCGCGGCCAGCTGCCCCCGCCACGCGAGCGCCACGGCCACGTCGACCGCCAGCGACGACTTGCCGCTGGCCGTGGGCCCGTTGAGCGCGAGGATCGGGAGCATGG
>CALMPQ010000134.1 GCA_937872005.1 uncultured Propioniciclava sp. | reverse complement strand
ATGCGTGCGCGGCCCTGGTCGCGGCTGCGAGGCGGCGGGCGGAGGGCACCGAGCCGGCATGAGCACGCGTCTGAAGCAGGTCCTGATCATCCTCGTGGGGGTGGTCGGAGCGCTCGTCATGGTGTTCCTGGGCCTGTGGCAGATGCAGGTCTTCGTCGACAAGGGCAACAAGACGGTTCAGGACCGCGCCGCCCAGGCGGCCGTCCCGCTCCGGGACCACGTGGGGAGTGACGCCTCCCTGGCCGACATCTACGGCAAGCAGGTGACCATCGAGGGGCGCTACCTGCGCGACCAGCAGCTCCTCGTCCCGACCGGCGACGGCTACCGGGTGCTGGCCGCCTTCGAGTTTGTCGACGGGCGCACGCTGCCGGTCGTGCGTGGGATGAGCGATTCGGATTCGGGCATCACTCCCCCGCCCACCGGGGAGCGGACCGAGACCGGACTGTTCCTGCCCGGCGAGGGCAACGTGCTGGACGACCGGGGAATCGCGGTGCGCGTGCCCGAGGGGCAGCTCCCCTCCGTGCGGATGCCCTCGCTGGCCCAGGAGTGGCCGAACCTCGTGCCCGGCTTCGTGACCCTCAATGACACGGACGCCATGGCCCATGGCTTGGCCCCGGCGTCGGTCGACCTCCCGACGGGCGAGGGTTCTGCGCAGAACAGCGGATACGCGCTCCAGTGGTGGGTGTTCGCCGCGTTCGGCCTCGGGATGGCCATCAAGCTGGCGCACAGTCTGGGCGTCCGGGAACGGAAGGCCCAGGAGGCGGCCGCCATGGAAGCGATCAGGAAGGATGCATCAGCATGAGCATGTCGGTCGACGACAGCCCCATCGAACTCGACGAGGTCCCCGGCATCAAGGGTGCGCTGATGCGCTACCGCGTGATGGCGTGGGTCGTCGGCGTCCTGCTGGTGGTGCTCGTGGTGGTGGGGATGCCCTTGAAGTACTTCGGCAACAACGATGCGGTGGTCGTGGCGACCGGCGTTCCCCACGGGTGGCTCTACATGGTGCTGCTGATCACCGCGTACGACCTCGGACGCCGCGCCCGGTGGCCCTGGGTGCGCCTGATCCTCATTGCGGCAGCCGGGACCGTCCCCTTCCTGTCCTTCGTGGCCGAGCACTACGCGACGAAGGACGTCCGCGCGCGTCTCGCCGCGTTCCGCTCCCCCAGCCAGAACTGAGCCGCCACGGTATTTATCGATAAAGAGCTTTCTCCACAAAGCGGCTAATCAGCTCGTCGACACGCCCTCGCGAAGGACGACGAGGATGCGGTCGAGGTCGTCCTCACCCGCGAACTCGATGGTGATCCGCCCCCGCTTCTTGCCGATCTGGACGTTCACCCGGGTGTCCAGGCTGTCGGTCAGGGTCTCGGCCAGGTGGGTGGCACGGGGTGAAGGCTGCCGGAGGGTCGGCGTCCGGCGGGTCTTGGTGCCCCGCTCCCCCATGGCCACGATCTCCTCGACGCTCCGGACGCTGAGGCCCTCGGCGACGATGCGCTGGGCAAGTCGCTCCTGCTCGACCGGGTCGGCCAACGCCAACAGGGCCCTGGCGTGCCCAGCCGAGAGGACGCCGGCCGCCACGCGACGCTGGACCGGCGCCGGGAGGCGCAGCAGGCGGATCGTGTTGGAGATCTGCGGGCGGGAGCGCTTGATGCGCGTCGCGAGCTCCTCCTGGGTGCAGTCGAAGTCATCCAGCATCTGCTGGTAGGCGGCGGCTTCCTCCAGCGGGTTGAGCTGGACGCGGTGCAGGTTCTCGAGGAGCGCGTCACGGAGCAGGTTGTGCTCATCGGTGTCGCGCACAATGGCGGGGATCGTCGCCAGTCCGGCCAACTTGGTGGCCCGAAGTCGGCGCTCACCCATGACCAGTTCATAGTTGTCGTCCACGCGACGAACCACGACCGGCTGCAGCAGGCCGACTTCCCGGATGGACTCGACGAGTTCCTGCAGGTCATCCTCGTCGAAGACCTGCCGCGGCTGCTTGGGGTTCGGGACGATCCGGTCGACGGGGATCTCGCCGAAGCTCGCGCCGGCCGGCGCTGCCACCAGGTCGGGTGCGGCCGGTTCACCAGGCGCCGGGGCGCTCGGTTTCGCCTCGGGCGTGGTGGGCCTGATGAGGTCGCCGAGTCCTCGACCCAAGCCGCTGCGCTGTCGGGGTGTTGCCATGGTGGAGCCTCTCGTCAGTAGGTGGTGGCGCCGCGCTGCGCGATCTCCTGTGCCGCGGCGAGGTAGGCCTGGGCGCCGACCGAGTTCGGTTGGTAGGTGATGACCGTCTGGCCGTAGGAGGGAGCCTCGGCGACGCGCACCGAGCGGGGGATCACGGTCTTGAGCGTTTCGCGTGCGAAGTGCTTGCGCACTTCGTCGGCGACCTGGGCGGCGAGGTTGGTCCGTCCGTCGTACATCGTGAGCAACACGGTCGACAGCACCAAGCTGTCGTTCAGGCGCCCCTTGACGAGGTTGATGGTCTTCAGGAGCTGGGTCACGCCTTCGAGCGCGTAGTACTCGCACTGGATGGGGATCATGATCTCGTGCGCAGCGACCAGTGCATTCAGGGTCAGGAGGCCCAGTGATGGGGGACAGTCGATGATGACGTAGTCCACGTAGTAGTGGTCGAAGAAGGCATCGAGGGCGGTCTTGAGCCTTGTTTCACGTGAAACGGTGGCCACCAGACCGATCTCGGCCCCCGCGAGGTCGATGGTGGCGGGCAGCACCCACACACCCGGGAGGTCGGGGGAGCGCTGCAGGGCATCCACCACGGGCAATTGGTCCACCAGCACCTCGTAGGTGCCCACGGTGCCCTCACTGTGTTCCACACCCAGCGCGGTCGATGCGTTGCCTTGGGGATCGATGTCCACCACCATGACCTTGAGCCCGCCCTGAGCCAAACCGGCCGCCACGTTCACCGCGGTGGTGGTCTTGCCCACCCCGCCCTTCTGGTTCGCCACCACCATGATGCGCGGCGCGTTGGGCTGGGGGAGCGACGGTGTTTCACGTGAAACACCGGGAGCCAGGTCATC
>CALMPQ010000133.1 GCA_937872005.1 uncultured Propioniciclava sp. | reverse complement strand
AGCTGTGTTCGGATCGGAGCCCGATAGAATGGTCACGATCAGATAACGTCCTCGGACTCAGTCAACTCTCGATGCCACGCGGGCCGCCCATCGTTCGATCGCGGGGTGCACACGGTGGTCCAGGGTGTCGTTGCCGATCGTCGCGTCCTCGGTCGGGCGACCCAGGACCGCGAGTCCCTCGACGCGGCCACCGTCGGGGGAGAGCGCCGTCGCGTCGTCGGCATGGGCCACCCCGCGCCTGCCGGCACACGTCCCGACGAGCCCCGCCTCCACCAGCCGTCCCGGGAGGGTGGCCGCGCCGGTGACCACGCCGGGGCCGGGGAGCACGGCGTCCACGACCACGTCGGCGCGCACCGGGCCGCGGTGCCCCGAGGTGTCGATCTTGTCCGTCGCGAGCGACGACGCGTCCACGAGGCCCAGATCCAGCAGGGTCAGGATCTTGGCCGCGTTCACGGGTGGGGGACCCCACGTGAGCGGCCCCAACCGGCGGGCGACCGCGGTGAACGACTGGAAGTCCAGCCCGCCGCCCAGCGAGAAGCGCGCCACCATGGCCGGGTACAGCGCGAGCCACGCCTGCCCCAGTGCCCACGTGGCGTTGGGTCGCTCGCGGTCGGTGGCCACGGCCAGCGATCGACGTAATGCCGTGACGGGGTCCGCCTCGGCGTGGTCCCCGGCGAAGATCCGCGACACATCGCCAGGGTCGCCGCCCACCACCCGCAGCAGGTCGCGCGCCAGCTGCGGCACGGCGTCGAGGGCGCGCCCCGCATCGCGAGCCGCGAGCACCGCGCTGAGCCCGGCCTGCCGCATCGCAGGCGGCAGGGCGGTGGCCGCGCGTGAACCCGGTTGGGGTTTGACCGCCATGAAGCGCCCACGTCGGGCCGTCGGTCGGATCTCGCCGGGCTCGTCCCCGTTCGGTCGGTAGGCGGGTCGGTCGTAGGGTCCGGTGAAGCGGCCACCGCGTCCCTCGGTGAGGGCGACGGCCACGTCGATGAAGGTGAGCCCCGCCCCCCGCACCGCCACCGTCGACCCGGGCGCCACCGCGGACAGGCCCGAGACCGGGTACACGTGTCCCGCCAGGGGCTGCGGGCCCTGCCATCCGTGGGCCAGCAGGTCGGGGGAGTCCGACGCATGGCCCGTCGCCAGCAAGAGCTCGTCGTACTCCTCCCCGTCGACTGCCCACCCGGACGCCGTGGGCTCGACCCCGCGTACCTCCCGCCGGACGTGGTGAAGGGTGTCCGGATGCTCGGCGCGCAGCCGTGCCCACCGGTGCGCCAGGTAGCGGCCCAGGAGCGCTCGCGCCGGGAAGGGGTCGAGGGGTGGTTCCTCCCCTCGGGCCGTGCGCCAGCCATCGAACCCCTCGACGATCGCCGACGTGACGTTGAGGCGAAGCCAAGCGGGCTGGTCGAACGCGTAGGCGGCGCCCTCGCCGGGTGCCCGGGGGTCGAACACGGCGACCGCGAGCCCGGTCGGCACACGCCGGAGCAGCGATTCCACCGCGTAGAGCCCCTTCGGCCCCGCACCCACGACCGCTACCCGCACGGTGCGACCCTAGCGCGAGCTGACAAGGGGTAACAGCATCCATCGGGGTGAGGTGCCAAGATCGGCGCATGCACATCACCACCCTCCCCGATGACCAGCGCGATGCGGCCGTGGCCCTCTGGCACGCGTGCGACCTCACCCGCCCCTGGAACGACCCGGACGCCGACCTCGCCCGCGCGCTCGCCGGCCCGGCGTCCACGGTGTTGGCGGCGCTCGACGGCGAGATCCTCATCGGCACCGCCATGGTCGGCCACGACGGGCACCGCGGCTGGGTCTACTACGTGGCGGTGGACCCCGCCCGGCAACGCACCGGGTTGGGACGCGAGCTCATGGCCGCCGCCGAGGCGTGGCTCGACGAGCGGGGGGTCCCGAAAGTGCAGCTCATGGTGCGCGCGGGCAACGCGGCTGTCGTCGGGTTCTATGAAGCCCTCGGTTACACCGACCAGGGCGTGATCACCCTGGGCCGCTTCCTCGACCCTGAGCTCGAGGCGCGGCGACGCGGGGCCTAACCGCCCGCGAACGGCGGCAGCACGTCGACCAGCGAACCCGCGGCCAGGGGCGTGTCGGGGGACTCGGTGTTCTGGCCGTCCACCAGCACCGAGCACCGGTTGAGCACCCGCTCGAGGCCCTCCCCGTGCAATGCGACCAGCGCGGCGCGCAACTCACCCAGGGTCGGCGCCTCGACCGACTCCGACGACACCCCGGCGGCCTCCGCCGCGGCGGCGAAGTAGCGAACGTGGGCCATCAGTCCTCCTGGGGGGTCGGGGCCGTCGCGATGGCCTCCTGCAGGCGTGCCATCACCGTGGCCGGGTCAGCCTCGGGATCAGCCCCCAGGGCCAACCCCAGAATGTACCCGCTCACCGGCGCCATCGGGCGCGCCCCCTCGTGGGCCACCCGGCGCGACAACCGCAGGATCGCGTTCTCGTCCACCCGCGTCGCATCGATGCCGAGCCGGGCGCAGGCGTCCTCGACGAACGCGCGCCACTCATCCTTGTCGTCGGCTGGCGCCTGGGCGGCGGCAACCGGGTGCGAGGCGATCCAGCGCTCGAGTTGCTCGGGGGTGTCCAGGTCCTCGACCGACGCGTCCCCCGGATCGACCGGCAGCAGCGCCAGCGACGCCATCACCCCGCGCACCGACC
>CALMPQ010000132.1 GCA_937872005.1 uncultured Propioniciclava sp. | reverse complement strand
GATCTGGTAGGCGGGCGCGGGGGCGTTCTCGGTCGTGCCGGCACCGCGATCGGCGGGGCGGCTGCCGGTGGAGGAACACGCACTGAGGACGCCGCCGCTGACGGCGAGCGCACCGGCGGTGCGGAGCAGGAGGCGACGGTCGATGGGGGACATGGGAACTCCTTGGGTGGGGGGTCGAGGGTCAGCCCTTCACCGCGCCGGTGAGCATGCCGGCGGTGAAGTGGCGTTGCAGGAAGGGGTAGACGACGAGGATGGGCAGGATCGCGATCACGAGGATCGCCATCTGCAGGGCCGGCTGGGGCGCCAGCACATCGGACGCCCCGAGCTCGCCCTGGGCGAACTGCGCGTTCTGCAGCACATAGGTGCGCATGACCAGGGTGAGCGGCCACTTGGTCTGGTCCTGCAGGTAGATGAGGGCGTTGAAGAAGGCGTTCCAGTAGCCGACGGCGTAGAACAGCCCGATCACCGCCAGGACGGCACGGGAGAGGGGGAGGACGATCCGGGTGAAGATCCCGAAGTCGCCGGCGCCGTCGATGCGCGCGCTCTCGATGACCTCCGACGGGATGTTCATGAAGAAGGCGCGCAACACGATCACGTTGAAGGCGCTCACCACGCCGGGCAGGATCAGCGACCAGTAGGAGTTGATCAGCCCAACCTCCTTCACCGTCAGGTAGAGCGGGATCAACCCGGGGGAGAACAATAGGCTGAACAGCACCAGCAGCAGCATGGGTCGGTGGCCGAAGCTGCCGGGGCGGCTGAGGGCGTAGGCGAGCATGGCGCTGACGACCACGCTGAGCGCGGTGCCGACGAGGGTGACCCCGATGCTGACCAGCAGCGCGCGGAGGACCACCCCGCCCGAGAGCACGGCACGGTAGGCGTCCAGGCTCACGCCGTCGGGCCACAGCACGAAGGTGCCACCCGCCCGGTTGATGTGGTCGGCGGTGGACAGGGACGTCGCGATGATGCCGACGAATGGCACGACGACGGCGGCGCAGCACACGAGCAGGACGACGGCGGTGAGGATGGTCTCGCCGGGGCCGGGGCGTTGCTGGCCGTGCACGATGGGCGTCATGCGCGGTACACCCCCTGCTCGCCGAAGAGGTGGGCGACCTTGTTGGCACCCAGCACGAGAACGGTGCCGATCACGCCCTTGACCAGCCCGACGGCGGCGGCTTCTCCCCAGGCGTTACCGACGACGCCGTGGTTGAACACGTAGGTGTCGATGACTTCGGACGCCGCCACCCCCACGGCGTGCTGCTGGAGGATGATCTGCTCGAACCCCACCGTGAGCGAGTCACCCAGGCGCAGGATGAGCAGCAGGATGATGATCCCCCTCAGCCCGGGCAGGGTCACGTGGAGGAGTTGCCGCCACCGGCTGGCGCCGTCGACCGCGGAGGCCTCATAGAGGGCCGGGTCGATGTTGGCCAGGGCGGCGAGGAACAGGATGGTGGCCCAGCCCGTGTCCTTCCACACCACCTGGCTGGTGAGGAGGGCGACGAACAGGTCGGGGTTGCCGATGATGTCGAGGGTGTCGACCCCCTGGGCGCGCAGGAAGCTGTTGAGCAGGCCCGCACCGCCGAGCACCTGCTGGAAGATCGCCACGACGACGACCCAGCTCAGGAAGTGGGGCAGGTAGAGCACCGACTGGACGACCCGCTTGACCCGGGTGTTGAGGACGCTGTTGAGCAACAGCGCCAAGATGATCGGCGCCGGGAAGACGAACACCGTCTGCACCACCGTGAGGACGAGGGTGTTGGTGACGGCTCGCATGAATGCCGGGTCGCCACCCGTGATCACCTCGAAGTTCTGCCACCCGACCCAGTCGCACTCGATGATGCTGAGGTAGGGGCGGTAGTCCTTCCAGGCAATGACGTTGCCCAGCAGTGCGACGTAGTGGAAGACCACCAGCGCAGCGATGCCGGGGAGTGCCATGAGGACGAGGGTTCGATCCCGACGCAGACGGGCCATCCACGCACTCCGGGACTGTGATGAATTATTGGACGGTAACGGCGCAACGGGGCGCGGGGTGAGTAAAGGCTCCATGCCGACCCCCTTCTGGGTCGGCGGCGCCGCCAACCTGGGTGCGTTCACCGTAACCAGCACAGGAATAGCCGCCATGACCCCTAAGGGTGAGGTGGGTTCCGTGTGCCGCGAGCGTGGATGCCTCGCGGCTCAGGAGGACTGGAACCATCTGCGCTCGCGATGGTCGGGACTGGGCCTCGGTGACAATTTTCTCGACGAACTCGAGCGCGTGGAACGTCTCGACACGGCGGCACGAGATTCCGTCGGCCTGGCGATCTCCAGCGGGCCCGCGCGTCGATCAACGAGGCACGTAGTGATGTCGGCGAAGCGGGCCGCAATGCGGTCAGCCCTTCAGCCGGTGGCCGATCAATCCAGCACGGGTGACGTCATGCCCCGCCCCGCCCCAGCCACGCCATCGTGGCCGTGACGAGGGCCGACACTCCCGTGTCCAGCGTCGGCTGCGGCACGGGCACGAAGGTCGATGAGTGCGGCGCCGCGAACTCCAGGTGTGCGGTGCCGCGGGCCTCGGCGTCCGCCCACGCGGCGGCGTCGTAGCCGCCCACCCCCCAGTAGACGTACGGCGCGCCGAACGCGTCGGGGAGCACGCTGAAGTCCTCGCTCCCCGAGAACGGCTCGGCCATGATCACCCCCGCGACCAGCCCGGCCTCGAAGGCGGCCTTGACGCGCAGGGTGGCGTCCCGGTCGTTGACCGTCACCGGCAGGCTGCCGTAGACGACCACCTCGGGCGGCGGCGCACCCACCGCGGACGCCTCGGCCGCGGCCTTGCGCCGGATCGAGTCGAGGATCTGGTTGCGGACGTCATTGTCGTAGGTGCGGACGGTGAGGTCGAGGACGGCCTCGGACGGGATGATGTTGGACTTCGTGCCCGCATGGATCGCCCCCACCGAGATCACGGCCGTCGCGCGCGGGTCGATCTCGCGCGAGACGATCGTCTGAAACCGGAGCACCAGGGACGCCGCCATGACGACGGGGTCGATGGTGGCGTCCGGCTCTTCGTGCACCTGTGGCTGCCGTCGCTCGACTCGGCCGTGCCGGTCGAGCAGGAGCTGGCCGCGGCCATCCCCGACCTGCAGATCGTCGCCCGCATGGTCGTCTCGCACACCCGCAAGCGCCTCGGTACCGTGCTGGACGCCGCCGGGCGTCGTGTCAGCCAGGGCCAGTTGGCGCTGTGGTGAGGGATGGGGCGCCGTCGGCCCATTCAGTCGCCGCCGAGAGGGTCGACACAGAACAGGATCTGCGGGAAGGCACAGCCCAAGTTCCGCTTGTAGACCTCGTGGCCGTGGACGAGCACCAGGTACGGTCGCGCCGGATCGAGCTGAGGGTTGCCGCTCTCGGCGACCAGCTTGCGGCCCTCGAAGGCCTCGGTGATGGCGTAGGCCACGACTGAGTCGCCGACGATCCACTCGTCGATGACGCCTCGGGCGTCTGAACCCAGCGCCGACGAGGTGACGAACACTTGGTTGAGCCAAAGGTCCTTCCAGTCGTCGCCCTCCTTGAAGGGCTTCAGGTACCGCGTGATGTCGATGGGGGAGAACGGCTTGCCCTGCTCGACGTACAGGGGGTCGGGCTGCGCCACGAGACGGCTGACCTCGGGGTTGTCGGGGGCCTCGAACACGTCGATGTAGTTGTACTCGCAGGTGCGGTTGTAGCTCGTGGCCATCCAGCCCGAGTCGTTGTGGTCTGTCCAGCACACGACATGGACGACGCCGTAGACGGGCTGCCGGTCCTCGATGTGGAGCATCTGCTGCATCCGGGTGAGGAACTCCGCGTGGTCGGTGTCGGCCCGGTCGCGGTGGGCGGCGAGAGCGTCTGCGCTCTGGCGGGCCACCTCGGCGCGCAGGAGGGCGCTCTGGATCCGCGGGAAAACGAGCGGAATCGCCAGAAGGATGATCACGACGCCCAGCACGACCCACGGCCAGCGGCGACGCCTGGCCGGACGCGACGGTCTCGGCGGGGTCATGGCCCCAGCCTAGGCCTCGGACGCCGGGGTGCGGTCAGGCGGGGCGGAGCGTCTGGAGAATCGCCTCGACTGAGGCCCGGGCCTCGACGTCCTGGGTGCCTGCCAAGGTGACGACGACCGAGGGGTCGTCGCGGCCGGCGTCCACCACGACGACCGTGAGCTCGTCGAGGGAGTCGCGCAGACCCACGGTCCCGCTCACCATCCACCCATCGAGGCCGGCGACGGTCACCGGCGTGGACGTCTGACTGAGCGGGTGGGGGATCGCCGCATCGAGCAGGGCGATGGTCCACACGTACTCGGCGGCGTCCTGCAGGCTGTCAGCCGGCAAGGAGGACACCCCCAGGGTGACGGACGCGGTCTGGTCCGCCGAGGTTGCCGCCTGGGCGCAACCCAGCCAGGTCAGGCCGTCGACCTGCACCCAGCCTGCCGGGGTGTCGAGGACGAGTTGGCCGTCGGAGAGAGTGCCCTTGGGTGTGGGCCCCGGGCAGCCGTCGTCGGGGACGACGGTCGGCGGCGTCGCGGGGATCGACGGGAAGGGTGTGGGAGTCCGGGTCGGGATGCTGGCGCGCGGTGCCTGTGTCACCGGCGGCAGGGTGGCGGGCGCAGGCCGGGCCGTGGGCGTCCGGATGGCAGGGGACTGCTGCGTGGGTGACTCTGCGGGGGCCGGGGCGGCGGAGAGCCCGTCGCGCCCGAACAGTCCCGTGCCCAGCCCGAACCCAACCGCGACGACGAGACCGGCGGCAACCCCCAGGGCGACCCACGGCCACGGGCCGCGGCGGCGCGGCTCGGAGGTCGGCAACGGGGCTCCGCCGTGGACGTTATCGGTCCACCGCGTGCCGTCCCACCACCGGAGGCGCGCGGGCGTCCCGTCAGGATCGGCGTACCAGCCGGGTTGGGGCATCGGACTCACATCTCCCTGGATTCAGGCTTGCCCCCATCGTAGGCGGGTGCCCGGGTGGTCCAAGGGGACGCCGATCCTTCCGTGCGCGGTAGTCTTCGGACTCGCGACAGGGGCGTTAGCTCAGCCGGTCAGAGCAGGGGACTCATAATCCCTGGGTCGCGGGTTCGAGCCCCGCACGCCCCACCGTAGCCGCGGGTCACCGGCCCGGGCGCCCGGGCTTCCCGGGGGAGTGACCACTCGCGAGCCACTGTCTGTCCCCGATGCCGCGTGCCGGGCCCAACAGCACGCGTCGACTGGTCACTCTCCCGCGGGCGGGGAGTACGGTGACCCCACCACCACGAGGAGGCAGCATGGAACGCGAAGGAATCAACCCCGAGGCCACGCCGAGCGGGCCGGGCTGCGTCGAATGCCTGGCCACCGAGGGCTGGTGGGTGCACCTGCGCCGGTGTGCGGAGTGCGGGCACATCGGGTGCTGTGACTCCTCCCCGAGCCAGCACGCCACGGCCCACTTCACGGAGACCGGACACCCGGTGATCACCAGCTACGAGCCGGGGGAAGACTGGTTCTGGGACTACACCGTCGGGAAGGGCTTCCTCGGCCCCACGCTGCCCGACCCACAGTCCCGCCCCGAGGACCAGCCCGCCCCCGGGCCGGCCGGCAAGGTGCCCGCTGACTGGCGCGATCACCTCCACCACTGAGGGCGCTCAGCGGCGCAGCAGTTGGGTCGCCAGCTGGAACAGGACGCCGTCACTGCGCGAGCGCGGGTTCAGGCCCGTCAACGCATGCAGCCGGTCGAGGCGGGCCCCCAGCGTGTTCTTGTGCATGAACAGGTCGGCTGCCGCCTCCTGGATCGAGCCCTCCCGCGCGTAGTACACCTCCAACACGTGCGCCCACGCGGCCACCTGATCGGTCGGCACGCCCCGGAACACCCGCGCCAGGAAGGCCTCCCGAGCCTCGGGCGCGATCTCGTCCAGGATCAACTCCAAAGCGATCTCCCCGTACCGGAGCAGCCGTTCCCGCCGCCGTGCGGCCACCTGCAGCGCCTTGTCCGCCTGCAGGAACCCCCGCCGCACGTCACCCGTCTCGTCACCCACCCCACTCACCAGCCGGACGCCGACGCTGCGGCCCAGCTCGTGGTCGGCCCCCCGGAGGAACTCGGCCACGTCGTCGACCGACACGGCCTCGGCCGGGAACAAGCAGATCAGGCGGTTCGGCGTCCGGGCGAAGACGCCGCCGGGCATCGACTCGAGGCGGTCGCGCACGAGCCGGTTCGCGCGGTCGATGACGCGCTGGTCGACAGGGTGCCGACCGCCGTCCACGCCCTCGACCTGGCCGGCCGCCACCCAGTAGCGCCGACCGGCGTCGATGCCCAAGCGCTGGCCCCGCTCCAGGAAGGCCTCCGTCAACGGCGTGCCTTCGAGGATCCACTCGGCGAGGAAGCGCTCCCGGATGCGCACCTGCACGTCGCGGGCCTGCTTGTCGCGGTTCTCCCGCACCAGGATCTCGGTCATCTTCTGCAGCACGTGCCCGAAGGTGATCACATCGTCGTAGGACCCCGTCACGCCGATGACCCCCTGGGTCACGCCGTCCACGCGCACGGGCAGGTTGAGGCCCCGGCGCGCGCCCGGGAACTCGTCGTCGACGTGCACCACCAGCTCGGGCAGTTCCTCGGCGATGATGGCGGCGGCCCCGCCGTGGAACGTGCCGACCCGCGTGGGGTCAGTGCTGGCGATGATGGTGCCCGCGGCGTCCATGAGGTTGACGTTCTGGCCGAGGATCGAGCTGATCTCGGTGACGATGTCGTGCGCGCTCGACGCTGAGATCTCCACGCGCCGAGTGTGCTCCAGCACAGTGGCGGGCGTCAATCATCGTTTCCCAGCACATGGCCCACCGGGCACTGCTCAACCTAGGGTCTCCCTCACTACGTCCAAGAGCGAAGGAGCTCACCGTGACCGGCATTCCGTTGATCATCGTCTTCGTCGTGGCGATCGTCGCCATGATCTTCATGATCTCGAAGTTGAAGATCCACCCGTTCCTGTCGATCATGGCGATCGCGCTGGTGTTCGGCCTCATCGGCGGGATCCCGCTCGTCGACGTCAAGGACGGCGACAAGACCATCCCGGGCATCGCCACCGTCATCGGCCAGGGCTTCTCGGCCACGTTCACCTCGATCGGCATCGTGATCATCCTGGGCGCCCTGATCGGCATGATCCTCGAGGTCACCGGTGGTGCCTTCCGCCTCGCCGACGCCATCGTCAACCTGATCGGCAAGAAGCGCCCCGTGCTGGCCATCCAGCTGATGGGCTGGATCGTCTCGATCCCCGTCTTCTGCGACTCCGGCTTCGTCATCCTCAACCCGATCCGCAAGGCCCTCGCCCGCCGCACCGCGACGTCGTCGGTCGCCATGACCGTCGCCCTGTCGGCCGGTCTCTACACCTCGCACGTCTTCATCCCCCCGACGCCCGGCCCGATCGCCGCCGCGAACACCCTCGGCCTGGGCGACCACCTGCTGCTGGTCATCGGCATGGGCGCGCTCGTCTCGATCCCGGCGCTGATCGCGTCGTACTTCTACGCGCGCTGGATCGGCGCCCGCGTCCAGTCGTCCGAGGACGCCGAACTCGACGCCGCCCTCGACGCCGAGGTCGAGAAGAGCTACGAAGAGCTGCGCGCCTCCTACGGCAAGCTCCCCAGCACGTGGCTGGCGTTCGCGCCGATCGTCGTCCCGATCCTCGCCATGGCCCTGGGTTCCGTCGCAGCCATGGCCAAGTGGACCGGCTTCGGCGCCGACCTCGCCCGCTTCGTCGGGACGCCGATTATCGCCCTCGGCATCGGCACCCTCATCGCGATCGCCCTGCTCGCCCAGACGAACCGCATGAAGGAGTTCTACGACGTCACCGAGCAGACCCTGAAGGTCGTCGGCCCCATCCTGTTCATCACGGCCGCCGGTGGTGTGCTCGGCCGTGTCATCGCCAACACCGACATCGTGAACTTCATCACGCAGAACGCCACGACGCTCGCATCGGTCGGCATGTTCTTCCCGTTCCTGTTGTCGGCGATCCTGAAGACGGCGCAGGGCTCCTCGACCGTCGCGCTCGTCACCACGGCCGGCATCGTCGCCCCGCTCCTGCCCGCCCTCGGCCTCGAGACGCCGGTGCAGATCGCCCTCGCCGTCATGGCGATCGCCGCCGGTGCGATGACCGTGTCCCACGCCAACGACTCCTACTTCTGGGTCGTCACCAACTTCGGTGGCATGACCGCTGACCAGGGCTACCGGACCCAGACCGTCGTCACGCTGATCATGGGCGTGGTCTCGATCCTCTTCATCTTCATCCTGTCGCTGTTCCTCCGGTAGTCCCCCCCCCCGTTACCTTTCTGGTGGCCTCATGGTGGGGCTGCGGTCGCTGGGTCCGGTA
>CALMPQ010000131.1 GCA_937872005.1 uncultured Propioniciclava sp. | reverse complement strand
GTCCGGGCGCGCTCGCCCTCGGCGGCGATCCGACGCAGGTCGCGAGGCGATGCCCCACCAGGAGCGGCCAGCCATCCGGCCAGCGCGGCTTCGGCGGCGACGCCCGCCTCGATGCGGCGTTGCAGGACCACCTCCTCGTCGGCGTCGAGCAGGTGCGGTGATGTTTCCACAGGGGTGGTGGCGTTGTGCATGCCCCTGACCCTGCTGGAGCGCCCGGCCCATCCAGAGCCCCCAAGAGTTGTTCCCCCTGCAACATCCGGACAACACCAGTTGCCCGGCACCCCTTGCCTACGACCCGACGGCGTGCTGCTCCAGCGTGCGGCGCTGGGTCTCGAGCTCCAGAAGACGGGCGAACATCCGGTTGTAGGCCACCTGTTCGTCGACGGGGTTGGTGCGCTGCATGCGCGACTTGAGGTCGTTGATGTCGCGCACCACGCGCCCCAGTCGCAGCCGCGCGGCGTACTCGCGCGCGTAGCTCCCCGACGGTTCGGCCAACAGCGGCTCCACCGACAACGCCACGACGAGCTGCTCCCCGACGGGGTCGGGCATGGCGTCCACCACCGCTTGGGCGAAGCCGGCCTGCTGCCGATCGGCACCGGCGGCGGCCTCGAACACCGCCTTGTAGCTCGGGTGCTGGAAGTCGTCGGCCACCACGCCGCCCCATTCTGCGTCGAACAGGCCCGGGTGCTGCACGACCAGCTTCAACAGCCCCCGCTCGGTCGCCAGCCGCCGGTCGTGCGGGTCGGGCAGGGCGAGCATCGCCGCCTGTCCCCCTCCGGACGCCGCGGGCTCGGCCACCGCCTCCTGCCGGAGCCCCCGCTCGGGTTCGGGCGCGACCTTGCGGTTGTTCGCGCGCTGCACCTCGGTGCGGACGGTGTCGGTGTCCATCCCCACCATGCCGGCGAGCTCGCGCAGGTACTCCGACACCAGCGACCGGTCGCGCACCGAGGCGACGAGCGGCGCGGCCGCCCGCACGGCGCCCAGGCGCCCCTCGGCACGGTCGAGGTCGAACTGGTCGAGGGTGTTCTTCATCACGTACCGGTACAGGGGGACACGCCGCGCCACCAGCTCACGCACCGCCGCGTCGCCCTGCTGGATGCGCAGGTCGCAGGGGTCCATCCCGGTCGGCTCGATCGCCACATAGGTCTGCGACGAGAACGTCGAATCCGAGGAGAAGACCTTCAGGGCGGCGGCTTGGCCGGCGGCGTCCCCGTCGAAGGTGAACACCACCTCGCCGGCCAGCGCCTCGGAGGTCATCAACCGCGCGATCATCCGCGAGTGGTCGGGGCCGAACGCCGTGCCGCACGACGCGACCGCCGTGTCGACGCCCGCGATGTGACAGGCCATGACGTCGGTGTAGCCCTCGACGACGACGGCCTGGTTCTTCTTGCCGATGTTCTTCCGCGCCAGGTCGAGCCCGTAGAGCACGTGCGACTTCTTGTAGACCGGCGTCTCGGGGGTGTTGAGGTACTTCGCGGGCATCCGGTCGTCCTCGAACAGCTTGCGCGCGCCGAAGCCCAGCGTCGAGCGCCCAGAATCGCGAATCGGCCACAGCAGCCGGCCCTGGAAGAAGTCCCAGCCCTGCTCGCGGACGAGCCCGGCCTTGACCAGGTCGTCCTTGCTGAACTTCTTGGCGGTGAGGTGGTTGAACAGGTCGCGCCCGCCGCGCGGGGCGTAGCCGATGCCGAAGTGCTCGGCGTGGTCGCGGCTGAAGCCACGCTGGTCGAGGAACACCCGCCCGGTCAGCGCGTCCGGGCTCGCGAGTTGGGCGGCGTAGAACTCGGCGGCGAGCTGGTTGGCCTCGAGGATGCGCATCCGCAGCCCGGGCTCGTGGCGGGGTCCGCCGTCGCCGTCGGTGTAGCGCAGTTGGATGCCGGCCTTGTCGGCGAGGAACTCGACGGCCTCGGTGAAGCCCATGTTGTTGACCTGCTGCACGAACTTGATGACGTCGCCGCCCTCGCCGCACCCGAAGCAGTAGTAGAACCCCTTGCTGGGCGTGACCCGGAAGCTCGGCGTCTTCTCGTCGTGGAACGGGCACAACCCCACCAGCGCGCCGCCCCCGGCCGGCTTGAGCATCACGAAGGCGCTGACGATGTCGTCGATCCGGCTCCGCTCGCGGACCGTCTCGAGGTCCTCGGGGTGGATCAGGCCGGCCATGCGCGAAGTGTAGCCGCGGCGGGGCTAGGGTCGGTGCGTGACCGTGACCGTCGGGTGGGGCCTCGCCATCGCCCTGATCCTGCTCGTCGCCCTCGGCGTCGTCGCCGCCCGCGTCGGTCGCCTCGGCGCCCCGGACGCCCAGGGCCGGGCCCGTCCGCTGGCCCGGGAGCAGGTGGTCGCAGCACTCCGCGCCGTCGTGCAGCTCGCCCTCATTGCGGGCGTCGTCACCTGGGCGGTCCAGACCTGGTGGGGCGGTGCCCTGTTCGCGCTGGTCATGTTCGCGATCGGGGTGTGGACGACCACCGGGCGGGTCGGCGTCCGGGCCTGCTGGCCGTGGACCGCCCTCGCCATGGCCGCCGGGGTCCTGCCCGTGCTGCTCATCGTCTTCCTCGCCGGCGCCGCGCCCTTCAACGGCATCACGATCGTCGCTCTGGGCGGCATCGTGACCGGCAACATGATGACCGCCCACACCCTGGCCGGGCGGCGCACCTTCGCCGAACTGCGCGCCCAGCAGGGCACGTACGAGGCCGCCCTCGCCCTGGGCTTCGAGCGCCCCCCGGCCATCGGGCTGGTCGCCGACCGCGTCCTCGGCGAGGCCCTCGTGCCGAACATCGACCAGACGCGCACCGTCGGGCTCGTCACGCTGCCGGGCGCCTTCATCGGCGTCCTGCTCGGCGGCGGGTCGCCGCTCCAGGCGGGGGCGGCGCAGGTGCTGGTGCTGATCGGCATCATGGCCGGCCAGGCCTGCACGGTGGCCGTGTTCGGCGCGCTGGTCCGCCTTGCCCGCGTCGTGCCGGGCGACCTCGTCGACGCATTGCACCAGTAGGGTCACGGCATGGGACGCCGCCGCCTCGCCCGCGCCGCCGCTGCGCTGGCCCTGCTACCGCTCGCGGCGTGCAGCCTGCGCGGTGAGGCGTGGCTGGACGCCGAGAGCCTGCGTTTCGACGTCACGGTCGCCTACCCGAGCCAGACGGACGGGATCTGTCGTGGTGACTCGTGGTACTTCCAGCCCCTCGAGATCGACACGCTCGACGCCCCGCGTGGGAGGGAGGCGTGCCGCGTGACGGGGAGCATCAGCCACGACGATCTGATGTCCCCCTGGGTGCCTCGCTGGTGACGACCCCCGAGCACCTGTTCCTTCGCCTGCCGCCGGTCTTCCTCGGCCATGTCACCCCCTTCGAGGACATCGACCTCACCCTGCACACCCCCGGCGACGTGCTCGTCGCCTCGGCCGGCGCCGACGTGTCCGGGTCGACCGCCCTGTGGCGCGACCCCGGACGCGTCCAGGAGGAGGGGTTCGCGGTCACGGCACGCACCACCACAGCGCCCCCGGGCTGGCTCGTGCCGGGGCTGGCCGGGCTCGGCTGGGGCGCGGCCCTGGCGCTGGGGTGGCGGTGGTTGCGTCCCCACGCGCCCGCCGCTCACGAGGCCCCCGCTCCCCCGCTGCCACCCGAAGCAGCACCCGAGTCCGACCCGCCGCTCCCGCCATCCTCCCCCCGTCGCCCCGAGGACCCGAGCGTGTGGGCCGGCGATGGGGTGAGCGCCGTCGGCTGGCGAGGTGCGCCGTTGCCTCCGTCATCACCCTGCTGGCGCTGACGGGCTGCAGCGCCCGGGGCGACGTGTGGGTCAGCGCCGACGACGTCCGGTTCGACGTCACGGTGCAGCACCGGAAGCAGGCCGAGGCCCCCCAATACTGTCTCCCCGACAACAACCCGCCCGGCCTCCCGCCGGTCGTGGTGGACGAGACCCCCGACAAGGTGACGTGCACCATCACGGGGACCGTCGCCCTCGGCGAGCCGGGCGGCGCGTCGGACTGGATCGGCATCTTCCTGGGCCGGGTCAGCGAGAACCTGATGCTCGTCATCCCACCCCAGAGCTACTTCACCACCGCCTCCGACGCCTCGATCGACGTGACCGTCCACCTGCCCGGGGAGGTCGTGGCCGTCGGCGGTGTCGACGCCCAGGAAGGGACCTCCCTGCGCCTGACCGACGTCCAGGCCCTGGCCCGCGAGGGCCTCGCCGTCACCACCCGTCTCACGAACCCCGCCCCGTCGTGGCCCCTGCCCGCGGTCGCAGGTCTGGCCCTGGGGGCATCCGTGGTGGCAGCCATCGGGTGGGTGCGAGGCCGACGCAACGCGCCCGGGGCAACACCCGAGGGCGTCGAGCCGGGGCCCACCGAACCCGAGCCCACGGCGTCCGAGATCGCTGAGATCACGCCACCCGTCCGCCGCCCGTACCCGAGGATCCCGAGGTCTGGTCGCGGCCCTGACTCAAGCGCCCCGGCCGATGCCCTGGGGCAGTCGGTCGGAATCCCACCCCAGCAGGTCGATCGCGCGGTCGAACGCGAACCGGTCGGTCATGCCCCCGACATAGGTGACGGCCGTCCGCACGAGGTCCTCCTCGACGCCCGGGTGGTAGTCGCCCGGCATCGCCGTGGGGTGCTCGCAGTAGTACTCGACCAGCCCGCGCAACACCTCGATCACGGCGTTGCTCTGCGCCACCGACTCGGGGCGGGTGTAGATCCGCTCGTAGTTGAACTTCCGCAGCGCGGCGAGCGCACCCGCGCCGTCGGCGTCCATGCCCACCACCCCGGTGTCGGCGACGGTGCCGATGATCGAGCGGATGAACACGGCCAACTGCTCCCGCCGCGTCCGCCCGGCGACCTCGGCGACCTCGGCCGGCAAGTCGGCCAGGGACACGATGCCGGCGTGCACTGCGTCCTCGAGGTCGTGGGCGCAGTAGGCGATGCGGTCGGCCCAGCTCACCAGCTCACCCTCGATCGTCATCGGGGCCGGGCGCGACCACGAGTGGTTGCGGATGCCGTCGAGGGTCTCGGCGCACAGGTTCAGCGGGGTCAGCACGACGTCGGCGCCCCACGGCCCGTGGTCGTAGCCCTCGGGGATGAACGCGTCGAAGGCGTCCTCCGACGCGTGCCCGCCGGGCCCGTGGCCGCAGTCGTGGCCCAGCGCCATCGCGTCGGCGAGGGTGACGTTGACCCCGATGCCCCGCGCCAGCGACGTCGCGACCTGCGCCACCTCGATCGCGTGGGTGAGCCGGGTGCGCTGGTGGTCGGTCGGGTAGACCACGACCTGCGTCTTGCCCGCCAGCCGCCGGAACGCTGTCGAGTGCACGATCCGGTCGCGGTCGCGCTCGAAGCACGTCCGCTCGATGTCGGGCTCCTCCTCGATCGCCCGGTTGCCCGCCCCGTGGGCGAACGTCGCCTCCGGACGCCACAGCCTGCGCTGGGTCTCCTCCCGGGCCACACGGCCGATCGGGGCCGGCAGGTCCATCCGGGCCGACGAGTCACGGTGGGCTCGCACGACGTCGCCGTGGGCGTGGCCGGCCATCGTCTGCGCCCAGGCGACCGTGCGGGGGTTCAGCGCGTCCGTCATGGGTTCATCTTCGCGGCTTCCTAAGATGGGACCAACCACCGACACGAGGACGGACCATGAGCGACCAGCACCCCACACCCGATCCGGAGCGCCGCGACCAGGCCCCCGCCGAGCCCAACGACTCCTCGTACACCCCACCGCAGTACGGCGAGGGTTCCACCGCGTACGGGCAGCAGTCCTACGAGGCCCCTCGGTACGACCAGCAGCCGCCGCAGGCCCAGCAGGGTGGGTACGCCCCGCCGAACTACGGTGAGCAGGGGCAGCAGTACCAGGCCCAGCAGTACCAGGCGCCCCAGTACGACCAGCCGCAGTACGGACAGCAGCAGTACGGCCAACAGCAGGGTTACCCCCAGCAGCCGTACGGCCAGCCCCAGTACGACCAGCAGGCCCATGGTCAGCAGCCCTATCCGGCCCAGCCCTATCAGCAGCAGTACCCGTCGGGCTACCAGCAGCAGTGGCCCACCGAGCAGGCGCCCCAGAGCAACACGCTCGGCCTGATCGGCTTCGGCATCGTCGCCGTGTGCACCGTCGTGCTCGCGGTCGTCGGCTGGATCATCGGCGGGGCGTTCGGCCAGTTCATGCTCGACTACGGCATCGATCCGACGCAGAACCCCGACCCGAACGACCCCATGCTGATCGCGTTCAGCCAGCAGCTGCAGGGCCCGTTCATGGTGGGCTTCCTCGCCACCATCGGCGGGATCGCGGGGTGGATCGTCAGCATCATCGCGACGACGCGCCGCAGGGGCCGCACGTTCGGCATCTGGGGCATCATCCTCGGCATCCTCGCCCCGGTCATCGGCTTCATCGCCATGTTCCTCGCGATGATGCCCGCCGCCCAGCAGATCGCCGGCTAACCGCCCGAGACGTCGGACTCGGCGGCGGAGAGGTCCTCGTCGCCGAGTTCGCGGCTCTCGAGCCACCCGTAGGGCAGCGTGACGTGGGCCCGCGGCGTCCCCTGACGACCGCGCGGGGTGCCGAGCTCCTGGTCGGGGTAGGTCGCGGTGGGGTCGAGCTGGGCGATGTGCTCGTCGAGCTCCGCCAGTGACGACACCGTCGCGAAAGCGCGGCGCAGGTCGCCCCCGATCGGGAACCCCTTGAAGTACCACGCCATGTGCTTGCGCAGGTCGGTCAGCCCCCAGCGCTCGCCGTGCAGTTCGGCGAGCAGCACCGCGTGGCGGCGCAGCATCGTTGCGACCTCCCCGAGGGTCGGGTAGGGCTGGACGGGGCGTCCGTCGAAGGCGTCGGCCAAGTCGCGGAACAGCCACGGACGCCCCAGGCACCCCCGCCCGATCACCACGCCGGCCGCGCCGGTGGCGTCCACCATGCGTAGTGCGTCGGCGCCCTCCCAGATGTCGCCGTTGCCGAGCACCGGGATGTCGACGGCCTCGACGAGGCGCGCGATGTGCTCCCAGCGGGCCTCGCCGGCGTAGGCCTGCTGGACCGTGCGCGCGTGCAACGCGATGGCGGCGACGCCCGCGTCCTGGGCGATGCGGCCGGCGTCGAGGTAGGTGAGGTGGTCCTCGTCGATGCCCATGCGCGTCTTCACCGTGATCGGGACGCCGTGGGCGTCGGCCGCCTTCACCGTGGCCTTGAGGATCGCGGCGAGGCGGTCGGTCTTCCAGGGCAGGGCGCCCCCGCCACCGCGCCGGGTGACCTTCGGCACGGGGCAGCCGAGGTTGAGGTCGATGTGGTGGACGCCGAACTCGTCGCACAGGATGTGCGCGGCCCGGGCCATGATGTCGGCGTCGACGCCGTAGAGCTGCACCGACCGGGTGGTCTCACCGGGCGCGAACTGGAGCATGCCGAAGGTCTTGGGGATGCGCTCGACGATGCCGCGGCTGGTGATCATCTCGCAGACGTAGAGCCCCGCGCCCTGCTCGAGGCAGAGCTGGCGGTAGGCGGGGTTCGTGATGCCGGCCATCGGCGCGAGCACGACCGGGGTTGCGACCTCGACCGCTCCCCCCGAGGGGGCGGTGAAGCGCAGCGGTTTCGTGACTACGTCAGGCACGTCGGCCAAGTTTACGCCGTTCAGCGGCGCCAGTCGCCCAGGGCCCCTTCGAGGGCACCCAGCGCGGCATCGACGAGGGGGTGCCGGTCGTCCTCGGGGCAGTCGTGGGACGCCCATGCCGCGCCCGCGGCGTCCAGGAAGCCGAGGAAGCCGAGGAGGGCGAACCGGTCACGCGCGGCGTCCGTGGGGTTCAGCAGGCCGGTCAGGAAGGCGAGGTCGTTGGCGCGGGAGGCGGCGCGGGTCTCGGCGGCGGCGGGTGGCTCCTCGCGGGGAGCGCTGCGTGTGGTGCGCGCGGCCACGTGGTCAAGGTGGGCCAGCACCCAGGTGCGCGCCCGGTCGCGGGCACTCGAATGGGGTGGGAGTGCCTCATCGGCGGCTTGCTGACGGGCGGCGAGCGCGGCGAGGTCATCAGCGAGCACGGCGGCGTAGAGCCCCTCCTTCGACCCGAAGTAGTGGAACACGATCGCCGGCGAGCCGTGCGCGGCGCGCGCCACGTCGGGGACGGACACCTGGGCGTAGGGTGCCGCGGCGAAGGCGCGGCGCGCGGCGGTGAGGATGGCGGCGCGGCGCTCCTCGGGCCCGAGGCGGCGCCGGGGTGTGGAACTGGTTGCCGACATGCTTGCATCCTACCGCCTATTGAGCTACCGTCAATTGCGTTATTGATCGTCAGTCAACAGGAGTGATCGTGAGTCTCGCGGACACCGCCATCTGGTACCACGTCTACCCCCTCGGCGCGTTGGGCGCCCCCGTGCACGAGGGCGGCGGGCCCGTCGCCCATCGGCTGCCCGCCCTCGAGCCGTGGCTCGACCACGCCGTCGACCTCGGCTGCTCGGGCCTGCTGCTGGGCCCCATCTTCACCTCGGTGTCGCACGGATACGACACCCTCGACCACTTCTCGATCGACCCCCGGCTGGGCGACGACGCCGACTTCGACCGCCTGGTGGCGGCCTGCCGCGAGCGCGGGATGGCGCTCATGCTGGACGGGGTGTTCAACCACGTCAGCACCCAGCACGGGCTCGTGGGCGAGAACTCCCCCATGCTGCGGCGGTCGAACGGTTACCTCTACACATGGGAGGGCCACGACAACCTCGTCGAACTCGACCACACCCGCCCCGAGGTCGCCGACTGGGTGACCTCGATCATGCTGCACTGGCTGCGGCGCGGCATCTCCGGGTGGCGGCTCGACGTCGCCTACGCGGTCGCCCCGGAGTTCTGGCGCGAGGTGATCGGCCGGGTGCGGCAGGAGTTCCCCGACGCGCTGTTCCTGGGCGAGGTGATCCACGGCGACTTCGGCGCGCTGGTGGACGCCGCGGGCTGGGACTCCGTGACCGCCTACGAGCTGTGGAAGGGCACCTGGAGCTCGATCAAGGACACCAACTTCTGGGAGCTCGCCCACGCTCTGGAGCGCCACCAGTCGTTCTCGACGGGGCACGTGATGAACACCTTCGTCGGCAACCACGACGTCGACCGGATCGCCTCGCTGGTGGGGGCGGACGGGGCTGCGCTCGCGGCCTCCGTGCTGTTCACGGTGCCGGGCATGCCGAGCGTGTACTACGGCGACGAGCAGGGCTTCACCGGCGAGCGCGGCACGGGCATGTACGCCGACGACGCGGTGCGCCCGCCCCTGCCGGCCACGCCGGCTGAGTTGCTGCCGACGGGGCTGTGGCTGCAGCGGGTGTACCAGGACCTGATCGGGTTCCGGCGCCGGCACCCGTGGCTCGCGCGCGCGACAGTGTCGGTCGTGGCCAAGGAGAACACGTGGATCGAGTACGCCTCGACCACCGGCGACGAGCGTGTGTACGTGCGGATCGAGCTGGAGCCGGTGGCGCGGGTCTCGGTGCGCGCCTCCGACGGCGAGACGTGGGAGTGGTCGGCCTAGGATCAGCCCATGACCGACCCCACGGCCGATCGCTGGACCACCGTCGAGTGGACCATGGACCAACTCGACACCAAGCGGATGGCGAACCAGGGCCTGTTGTGGTTCGCCCTCGGCGGGGTGGCGTTCGTGGCGCTGGCGATCCGCCAGGCGATGGAGCACGACCCATTCGCGAGCTGGTGGAACCTCGTACCGTTCGTCGGGCTCCTGGTGCTCGGCACGGTGGTGGCGCTGGTGCTGCATGAGGGCGTCCACGGGCTGGTGATGGCACGGTACGGCGCCAAGCCGCAGTTCGGGGTCTGCATGATGCAGGGCCAGGTGCCGTACGCGTACGCGACCTCACCCGGGTTCCGCTACACGAAGCGCCAGTTCTGGTGGGTGGCGATGATGCCGACGTTCGCGGTGAACGGCGTGCTCGCGGTGCTCGTGTTCACGCTTCCGTGGGGACCTTACCTCGTGCTGCCCGCGGCGTTCCACCTGTCGGGGTGCGTGGGTGACTGGATGATCCTGACGATGATCGGCGAACAGCCCGAGGGCACCTTGGTCGAGGACACCCGCGACGGCGTCATCCTGCACGTGCCGAACCCACCCGCACGTTGACCAAGACACCCCAGATCCGGACCATCCAGTCAGCGCGCCGGAATCGAGGATCCGCTGCGCCTGGGTCGACTACACCCTGACCGCTTCGACCAGCAACACCTGATCGGGCGGCATCACCGGGAACCGCAGGCCCACCTCGGCCAGCAATCGCCCCGGGAGCCGGACGCCCCCGAACCAGTCCGGCATCCCGAACAACATCGGCGGCGACGCGGGGATCACGGGCCGCACCTCGTAGACGGCCTCCGGATCGAGCCCGGGCAGCAGCACATCCCCCAGCCCCAACACCGGACCCGACGCGCCGACGCCGACCGAGAAGATCCCCCTCGCAGGGGTGACCACGCCGTGGACCCACGCGTCGGCGTCCGGCACGTCGACCCGCACGAGCTCACCGCCCAGCAACGTCGAGCGCGCGCCCTTCCACCACCCGATCCAGGCCGCCAGCTCAGCCAGCTCGCCCTCGGACGCTGCGCCCAGGTCCCACTCCACGCCCAGGTGCCCGAACACGGCGGTCGCGGCGCGGAAGGACAGGTCGTGCGTCCGCCCCGTCACGTGCGAGCGCGGCGACGCGATGTGGGAGCCCATCAGCTCCGGCGGCAACAGCTGGCCGGTCCAGCGGAGCATCCGCTGGCGCTCGTGGGGGTCGATGACGTCGGACGTCCAGACTCGGTCGGTGCGCTGCAGCACTTCCAGGTCGATGCGCCCACCACCGGACGAGCACGACTCCATCTCCAGGCCGGGCCGGGCGGCTCTGAGTTCATCCATCAAGGAGTAGGCGGCGAGCGTCTGCGCGTGCACGACCGGGGCGGCCCCTGCGTCGACCACGTCGCGGTTGTGATCCCACTTCAGGGAGGAGATGTCGTTCTCGCGCAGCACCGTCAGCAACTGGTCCCGCACGTGCGCGTACGCGTCGGGGTTCGTCAGGTCGAGCACCTGCTGGTGTCGCGCCTCGACGGGCAGACGACCGTGCCCGGGGCCGAGCACCCAGTCGGGGTGCGCCCGGGCCACATCGGAGTCCGCGTTGACCATCTCGGGTTCCACCCAGAGGCCGAACTGCATGCCGAGCCCGCGCACGTGCTCGACCAGCGGCCCCAACCCGTCCGGCCACGCCTCGGGGCTGACCACCCAGTCCCCCAGCCCGCCCGTGTCGTCGCGCCGGGACCCGAACCAGCCGTCGTCCAGCACGAACCGTTCGACGCCCACCTGCGCGGCGAGGTCGGCCAGCCGCGTGAGCCGCTCCAGCGAGTGGTCGAAGTAGACCGCCTCCCACACGTTCAGCGTCACCGGACGCCGCACGTCCGGGTGCCCGCGCCGCGCCCGCAGCCAACCGTGGAAGCGGCGGGCCACGGCGTCCAGCCCGTGCCCCCAACCACCGAACACCCACGGCGTCGCGTAGGTCTCCCCCGGCGCCAACCGGCCCTCGCCGGGCAGCAGCAGTTCGCCGCCCCCCAGCACCTGCACCCCGGACGCCGTCCGCTCGGCCTTGTGCACGTGGTTGCCGCTCCAGGCGACGTGGACGCCCCACACCTCGCCCGCCCGGAACCCGAAGCCGGGGACGCCGACGTGCAGGACGGTCGGCGCGTCGAAACCGGTGCGCCCGGCGCGGTTCTCGCGGCGGTGCTGCCCGATCGCGAGGGGAAGCCGCTGCGGGTGGCGCTCCGACCCCCACGATCCGGCGAGGTCGAGCACCTCGCGCGCCCGCCGCGGCAGCGGGAGCGCGACACTCAGCGATGTCACGTCGTAGTCGCCCTCACCCAGGTTCGTCACCGCCGCCCGCAGGCGCACCAAGCCCTGCGGAGTCAACTCGACCTCCACCACCAGGCCCAACCCACAGGCCTCGTCGGCGGCGCGGTAGGTCACGCCATCCCCGACCCGGTCCACCGCAGAAACCAGCCAGCGCGGCGACCAGTCGCCACCCCCGGCGCGCGAGCCGACGAGGCCGGGCTCGCCGAGGTACCCCGTCGACACCTCCGGCACCAGCGACACCCGCACGGGCACGTCCGGGCTGCTGGGCAGCGGCATGGGCGCGACCGCGGCACCGAGTGCGCCCAAGCCCGCGGCGCCCAGCTCGCCGAGGTCGGCGCCCCAGTGCAG
>CALMPQ010000130.1 GCA_937872005.1 uncultured Propioniciclava sp. | reverse complement strand
GGACGCCGCCGGGCCGGTGGAGGCCGCCACCGCCAGCGCGAGCAACCCGAGCAGGTGGTGCGACACCCGGCCCGCCTCGCGCGCGTCCAGGGTGTCGGCGTGCTCGGCCAACGACCGCAGCAGGGCCGCCACGAGGGCCCCGGGCCCCGTGCTGCCGGACAGGGCCACCGCCGGTGCCCTGCTCGGTTCGGCCAGCAACGGGTCGAGCAGGGGTTTGGGGACCACGAGGGCCAGCTGGGCGAACGGCACGTCGAACGCGAGCCGGAACGGCCGGTCGCTGTCCACCAGCACCAGGTCACCGGACGCCGCCGTCCCCAGTCGGCCCGCCTGCCGGGCCGTGCCCGAGCCGGCCACCGGCATGTTCAGGAAGTAGGCGTCGGCCCGACGGGCAGCGATGAGCGACGGGGTCCGCTCCACGTGTTGGGGTTGCGAGGCCAGCCCCAGCAGGGTCAGATCGCCGAGCCGGCGCCCGCCACAGTCGGCGACGAAGCCCGCCTCGGGCGAGGCGGGGGAGATCCGCACCGGCGCGAACGCCTCGGCCACGATCTCCTGCCACACGGCGAACTGCGTCTCCGGGCGGTGCCCGGCGGTGCTCCACGTGCGCTGATCCCCCTTCGGCAGCATGGGCTGACTGTAGGTCGGGGCGTCCGGGTTGGAAAGGGGGATGGGCGCGAAACCGTGTCGCCCCGGCACACCGGTTGTGTCGTCCTGGGCAAGCCCGGACGCCGCACCCTCGGCCACGCTGGTGGTCGCGCCCGGTCGTCGGGGACCGGGCCCGGACCACGGAGGACACCATGCCCATCCCCACCACCCTGCGCCGCTCGCTCGCCGTCGCTGCCGCGAGCGTCGCCGGTGTCGTGCTCGCCGCATCGCCCGCGTTCGCCCACCACTGCTTCGTGCCGATGTACTCGCTCCAGGGGCCGCAGTCGGCCAACTGGCTGGTGTTCTCGGCCGAGCAGGGTGCCGAGATGGAGGCCGGCTACACCGCGCAGTGCCGCGCGGCGGCCGACGCGGGCTACGCTGCGCTGCGCGCCGAGGGCCTGCCCGTCGGCATCAAGATCATGGTCACCAAGACCATCGGCGACCCGAAGGACGAGGGCAAGATGGCCGGCAACCCGGCCAACAACAAGGGCCTGGAGTACTTCGGCGGCGGCTCCGAGCTGCCGATGCTGATGGTGATGACCTACATCGAGGGCGCTTCCTCGGTCACCTGTTGACCCCTGGGGCCTATGCCACTCGGCGGGGCTTCCAGATGAAGGACATCTTGACGATCCCGTGGTCGCCCGAACCCTTGCGCTTGTGGAGGGCCGGTTCGGCGTCGTTGAGGTGGTCGTTGTAGATGACCAGGCCGTCGAACAACCACTGCCGCCGGTGAGAGTTGTCGTAGAACTGCTCCGAGACCAGCACGTGGTCGAGGGATTCGCGCAGGTCTTGGTGCACATGGGTGTAGTAGACGTCGCGGGAGTCGCGGTACTCCTGCATCGTCTGGCCGGTGTAGAGGGCGATGTCGCCACCGCCGCGCGAATCGCCGACGAGGTAGCGCGGCTGCTCGGTCAGGATGTTCACCGTGTTGCTGTGCTGCCCGTCGTTCAGGTCGCCGAGCACGATGACCGGGGTGACCGTGCCCTTCATGACGTCGGTCAGCAGGACGCGCAGGGCCGCGGCCTCCGCGGTGCGGCGGATCGTCGACAGCGCCGCGCCGATCGCCTTGCGGTGGTTCTTGTACTGCTCCTCGGCCACCTCGAACCAGTCCTCCTCACCGATCTCCGCGGGGAGCTTGCTCTTGAGGTGGGCCACGTAGCAGCGCGTCAACGGCGGCGCTTCGCGCAGCGCCAGGTCGAACGCCAGGACCGGGCGGGAGAACCCGGTCAGCCCGACGTGGATGTCGGGCGCCTGGGGGTCCTCGGGGCTGGTCGACTGCAGGCGCAGACCTGGCGGGAAGCTGGTCACCCACTCCGGCGTTCCACGCAGCAGGCCCTTCCGGACGAGGGCGGCGCAGGTGATCGCCGACCCGTCAGCCGGGCCGGCGAGCAGGTCGTAGGTGTCGTCCAGGCCCGCCGCCACGAGCACCCGCAGCATCGCCTCGGCGTGCCACAGTTCCTGCAGGCCCACGACGTCGGCGTCGACCTCCGTCAACTTCCGGCCGATCCAGTCCGCCTTGGTCTCGAACTCTTCCTCGGTCCAGGGGCGGCTGAATCGGTGCATGCGGCGTCCGGGGAGTTGGAGGTTGTAGAGGTTGAACGTCGCGACGCTGAAACGATCGAGGTCGGGCATGGTGGGGCTCCATCCGTCGGGTGGGGTGAGCTTACGCCGGAAGGAGGCGTGCGAGGCTTGCTGTGATACTCCCAACCTGATGCGCGTGGCGCATCACCTCGGGAGCGCCGCCACCCACCAACCCAGGGCCGCCGCCACCACCGAGCCGAGCAGCATCAGCGCCGACAGGCCGACCGCAGCCCCGTGGCGACCGTCGCGCCACAACTCGGCCGCCTCCACCGACGCCGTCGAGAAGGTGGTGAACCCGCCCAACAAGCCCGCCGTGACCGGCACCGCGACCACACCCAGTCCGGTCACCACCCCGATCGCGAACGAACCGACCCAGTTCACCGCCAGCGTCGCCCGGGTGGACGGGTGCCCCGCCCGGTTCACGACCACGTGCGCGAGGTGGCGCAGCACAGCGCCCACCCCGCCGGCCAGCGCGACCCACACCCACGTCATCGAGCACCACCCCGGACGCCGCGGGCTTCAGCCACCGCGAACCCCAGCAGGGCCGCGACGAGACCGAACGTCACCGAACCCGCCGCCATCGCGAGCGACAGGACTGGGCCACCGACCAGTCCGAGGCCCACGGCGTCCAGCGCGAAGGCGGAATAGGTGGTGAATCCGCCGAGGAAGCCGGTGCCGAGCAACAACCGCAGGCTGTCCCGCGGAACACGGGCTGTCGGCGCTGGGAAGGCGGGCTCTCGGCGCAGGGAGCCCAGCAGCCACCCCAACAGGAACGAGCCGACCGTGTTCACCACGAACACCGGCCACAGGCCGGGCAGCACCAACGCGACGAGGTAGCGGGTCAGCGAACCGAGGGCCCCGCCGGTGAACACCAACGCGACCCCGCGCATCAGAGCTTGTCGTAGAGCGACAACGGCGCGTCGATGACCTTGCCGGGGTTGAGGTGGTTGCCCGGGTCGGTGGCGGTGAACAGCGTCCGCATGATCCCGACGCCCTCGGTGGACAGCACCTGCTCCATCCAGGGCGCGTGCTCCATGCCGACGCCGTGGTGGTGCGACAGGGTGCCGCCGAGGTCGACGAACGCCTGCTGGATCGCGGTCTTCACGGTCGCGTACTCACGGTCGGCATCGGCAGGGTCCTCGCCCGCCCGGAACGCGAAGGTGAAGTACAGGCAGGCCCCCACGTGGTAGCTGTGCGACAGGTGGCACATCATGAAGCCGCGCTTGCCGAGCTTGTCGAACGCCTCCTGCGCGGCTGCGTAGACCCCGTCGTGCACCGCGTTGATCCTCGACCACGGCGCGGCGGTCTCCGACACGTCGCCCATGACGTGCTGCTCGAGCAGGAAGTCGCGCAGGTAGGGGGTGTCGAACTTCTTCTGGTCGTAGAGCGCGCCCGGGCCGGTGCCCAGCACCAGCGCGCCGTGGGCCTTGGCGATCTTCACGACCTGGCGGCGGCGCGCATCGACGTCGTCCTTCGACCCCTCGAAGCAGACGTACGAGATGCACATGGCATCGGTGTCCCAGCCGCGCCGGCGCATGAAGGCCCACAACTCCTCGGTGACGCGCGCCTCTACCTTCTTCTTCAGGGTCAGCGCCTCCTTCTGCGTGGACAGCGAGAAGGCGGTCTCGTTGGCATCGGAGATGCGCACGAACGTGGTGGGAATCTCGGCATCCGCCATCGCGTGGATCGCCTCGACCGCCGCCTCCCACTGCGGGTACATGTAGGCCACCACGACCCGCTCCTCGGGCAGCTTGTGCACGCGCAGCCACAGGTCGGTGATGACGCCGAGGCGGCCCTCGGAGCCGATGAACATCTCGCGCAGTGAGGGGCCGGTCGACTCCGACGGGACGGGCTTGAGCTTCACGACCCCACCGGGCCGCACCACCGTCATGCCGCGGACGATGTCGGCGATGTCCCCGTACTTGTCGGACTGCATGCCCGACGAGCGGGTGGCCGCCCAGCCGCCGACGGTGGAGTGGGTGAACGAGTCGGGGAAGTGGCCCAGGGTCCAGCCGCGGGCGTTGAGCTCCTCCTCGAGGTCGGGGCCCAAGGTGCCCGCGCCGACGAGGGCCAGCCCCGACTCCTCATCCAGCTCGACGACGCCCGAGATCAGCCCGAGGTCGATCGACACGATGGGCCGGGTCTCGGCGGGGTCGAGCTGCAGCGAGCGCGAGATGTTGGTGCCGCCGCCGAACGGGACCACCACGGCCCCCGCGGCCACGCACGCGGCGAGCACTGCGGCCACCTCGGCCTCGGACTCGGGGTAGACGACGACCTCGGGCAGGCGCCCGTAGTCGAAGCGCGACACGTGCAGCAGCTCGGTCACCGACGAGCCGTGGCCGTGCACGACGCGCTCGTGGGCGTCGGTCGTCACGCGGTCGGACGCCGTGGCCGCGACCAGCGCCTCGCGCAGGTCGTCGGACAGCGGGGAGTCGGGAACCGTCGAGGCCTCGAATTCGATCGTGTCCACTTGGCGCGGGCGCAGGTCGATGCCGAGGTGCTTCTTCACGAACGGCGCGAAGGCGGGCTTGTTGGCGTAGTTGAAGAAGATGCCCTCCTCGCCCCAGCCCCACCACTTCATCCGCTTGACCTGCTTCACGATGCTGCTCCTTCGGGGTTCTTCGCCTTGCCCTTGATGCGCCGCGAGAAGGCCCGCACGGCGGCGTTCGGCAGCCCGTTCAACAGGGCCGCCCCGATCTTGTAGCGCTTGCTGGGCACCGAGATGACGCGGCCCTGGCGGGCGTCGCGCAGGGCCTCACGCGCGACACGGTCGGCGTCCAGCCACAGCACGCCGGGGACGCCCTTGCGCCCCGAGCCGCCCCGCGCGTGGAACTCCGTGCGTGTCCAGCCCGGCAGCACCGCGGTGACGTGCACGCCGGTGCCGATCAGCTCCTGGGCGAGCACCTCGGTCAGCGCCAGCGCGTACGCCTTGAGCGCCGAGTAGGAGTCCTGCCGGGTCAGTGCGCTCACCGAGGCGACGTTGATGATCCAGCCCTCGCCGCGCTGCTTCATCACCGAAGCGGCGGCCCCCGACAGCACCCGCGGCGCGCGGCCCATCACCTCGTAGGCGCGGTCGGCGAGGTCGTCGTCGCCGTCGACGAGCGGGGTCTTCAGCGAGAAGCCGGCGTTGTTGATGAGGGTGTCGACGTCGCCCTCGCGCAGCCGGGCCGCGACCCGGGCCTGGTCGGCGCGGTCGACCAGGTCGGCGACCAACGTCTCGACCCGGACGCCGTGGGCTGCGGTCAGCTCGCCCGCCACCGCGTCGAGGCGGGCCCGGTCGCGGGCGACGAGCACCAACGCGGCCCCCTCACGCGCGAGGGCGCGCGCGAAGGACAGCCCGATCCCGGACGTCCCGCCTGTGATGAGGGCTACGCGCATGACGGGCACGCTACATTACGCTGCCCCCACGAAGGCGACCCCTGCGCTTTCTGAAAGGAGTCCCTCGTGTCGACCTCTCCGCAGCGCGTGCTGCTCACCGGCGTCACCGGTTTCCTCGGGCAGGCGGTGCTCGAGAGGCTCCTGTCGACCACCGACGCGCACGTCGTCGCGGTGGTCCGCGCGAAGGGCAGCCAGTCGGCGCGCTCACGCCTGGACCGGGTGCTCCGCAAGCCCGCCTTCAAGCCGTGGCGGGACGCCGTGGGCGATGCCGAGGCCAAGCGCATCTTCGCCGAGCGGACGTCGGTGCTCGAGGCCGACCTGGCCACGATCGAGCGCATCGAGGGGCCCATCGACATCGTGGTGCACTCGGCGTCCACGGTCTCGTTCGATGCGCCCATCGACGAGTCCTTCGCCAACAACGTGGGCGGTCCGCGGGCGCTGTACGCCGCGCTGGCGGCCTCCGGTCTCGACCCCCACGTCATCCACGTCTCCACCTGCTACGTCGGCGGGATCGCGAAGGGGCTCCGGCCCGAGGCGTCGGTCGACCACGACGTCGACTGGCGCGCCGAGATCGCCGCCGCCGAGATCGCCCGCGCCGAAGCCGAGGCGGCCTCGCGCACCCCCGAGCAACTGCAGGCCTTCATCGACGAGGCGACCCGCAACCACGGCAAGGAGGGGCCGAAGTCGGTGGCGCGGGCGTCCGAGGCGGCGCGCGTGGACTGGGTGACCAACCGCCTCGTCGAGCTGGGCCGCACGCGTGCCCGCTCGGTCGGCTGGACCGACGTCTACACCTTCAGCAAGGCACTGGGCGAGCGGGTCGCCGAGCAGGAGTGGGCCGGCGCCGGCCACCGCCTGTCGATCGTGCGCCCGGCGATCATCGAGTCCTCGCTGCGTCACCCGTTCCCCGGCTGGATCGACGGCTTCAAGGTCGCCGACCCGCTGATCATGGCCTACGCCAAGGGCGCGCTGCCCGAGTTCCCGGGGCTGCCCGACTCGGTGCTCGACGTGATCCCGGTCGACTACGTCGTGAACGTGATCCTCGCGCTGGCCCATCTCGGCCACCAGGGCGGCCGTGAGGAGGTCGGCTACTACCAGGTCTGCTCGGGCGCCTCGAACCCCCTGCCGTTCCACCGCATGTACACCGAGGTGCGCGAGTACTTCCTGGCTCACCCGCTCGAGGACGACAAGGGCCGCCCCATCGTGGTGCCGACGTGGAAGTTCCCGGCGAACAACGCCGCGGAGCGGTCCCTGCGCCTGAAGGAGCGACTGTCCGCGGTCGGCTCGAAGCTGGGAGCCATCCTGCCGAGCAACAGCCGGACGCAGGAGTGGGCGTCCCAGCTGTCGAGGATGGAGCGCGGGCTGGGGTCGCTGCGGACCTACGTCGACCTCTACCAGAGCTACACGCGCACCGAGATGCTGTTCGACGACCAGCAGACCCGCGCGCTGGGCGCGAAGCTGCCCGCAGACACCCCGATCGACCAGACGTTCGACGTGCGCGACATCAATTGGACGCACTACTGGCAGCAGGTCCACCTGCCCGCGATGACGACGCTCGCGAAGGTGCACGCCCGCGCCTCCTCGGCGCAGCGTGCGACCCGCTCGCAGGCCCGCCGCCTCGAGTCGGGCACCGACGTGCTGGCCGTCTTCGACCTCGAGGGCACCCTGCTGCCCAGCTCGCTGGTGACGCAGTACCTGTCGGTGATGGGGCAGGTGCACTCGCTGGCCGCGCTCCCCGCGGAGGCCGTCGACCTGGTCCGCAACATCGGCACCTACATTCAGGCCGAGCGCCGCGACCGGGGCGAGTTCGTCCGGGCGTTCTCGCGCCGCTACGCAGACACCCGGGTGGCCGACATCGAGCGCATCGTCGCCGGGTCGTGGGGGCAGAACGTGGTGCGCCGCCTCAAGCCGGGCGCGCTCGCCCGGATCGAGGAGCACCGCGCCGCCGGGCACCGCACCGTGTTGGTGACCGGGTCACTCGACCTGTTCGCCGTCCCGTTGGCGCCGCTGTTCGACGACGTGGTCGCCTCATCGATGGAGGAGCGGGACGGGGTGCTGACCGGCTACCTGTCGACGCCGCCGCTGGTCGACGAGGCCCGTGCCCAGTGGCTCAAGGACTACGCCGCCCGCGGCGGCTTCGACCTGTCCCGGTCGCACGGCTACGGCGACTCGATCTCGGACGCCTCGTGGCTGACCCTGCTGGGGCGTCCGGTGGCGGTGAACCCCGACCTGCCGCTGTACCGGGTGGCGTCGAAGGCGTACTGGCCGATCGAGGACTGGAAGCGCCCCTAACTCGCCGAGAGCCCGTGTTCCCGGCGCCGACAGCCTGTGTTCCCGGCGCCGACAGCCTGTGGTCTCATGGGCCAGAGCGATCATTCTGTTTCTGGCCGACCGCGGCTAGGGTGGGTGCGTGGCTCGCTCGTCCAGGATCACTGACTCGCTGCTGCTCTCCCACGTCAACAAGATGGGGGAGGAGCACCCGCCCGTGCCCTTGGAGTCGGTCGACTTCACGGTGAACGACCCCGACGCGGTGCGCCGTCGGTTCGCCGGCATCCTCGACTACCTCGCCCGCGTCGAACTCGAGGTCGAGCGCAACGTGCTCGAGCTGCTGACCATCATGCCCAACCCCTCCGAGGCCGACCGGGTGTTCTACGCCGACGTCTGGTACGGGCAGGAGATCCAGCACGGCATCATCCTCGACGAGCTCAAGCACCGCATCGGCCTGCCGCCGGCCGAGCCCCTGCTGCAGGTCGGGTTCGCCGTCAAGGCGCTCGGCGCGATGGCGAAGTTCGAGCCGATCCAGGACGTGGCGCGCACCA
>CALMPQ010000129.1 GCA_937872005.1 uncultured Propioniciclava sp. | reverse complement strand
CCGAACGGATGGTCTCGGTCAGCTGCATTTGGTGTCATCGCGCCGAGCACGCAACTGCGGCCTCGGACCGGCTCATGATGGCGGCGCCACCAGCTCACTGGGGCGCCCACTCCATGTGACCACCAACTCGTCCCGCGCCCGTGAGGCTGCGACGTACAACAGCGATCGTTCACGCAGCAGGGCATCCGCCTTCTCCTCGTCGGAGAAGTCGTAGTTGCGCAGCGGGATCGGCATCGAACCCTCCGAAACGCCGAACAGGAGCACCCGCGCGAACTCGGTCCCCTTCGCTCGGTGCATGGTCATGACCACCGGTGCACCGGGGCGCATTGCGTCACGGTCAACCGCTCGCACGGCCACACCACGCTCCCCGAGCCCCGTCACCACCAACTCGCGCTGTCGGGAGTCGCGCACGAGCACGGCGATGGTCTCGAGCTGTTCGCCGCCCTGCACCTCGACCCAGCTTCGAACTGTGGATGCGGCGGCATCGAGTTCCTCGCTCAGCGTGGCCAAACCGCGAAGTACAGGCTTGGGGCCGCTCCGTGCCGAGCGGTACCCCGCGGTGCTCTCGGGCTCGGATTCGAGGTCGGCATACTCACCTCCCGACAGTACGGCGACAGCCCAGTGCAGGTTCTGCGCCGTCGTCCGATAGTTCAGGGTCAGCCTGCGTGATCGACCGCGGATCGCGATGCCGTAGTGGCTCAACGTGATTTTGTTGCCATAGATGCGTTGGTGACTGTCCTCGGCGATGAACAGGTCGTCGGGCCCGGGTTCGACCAAGGCGCGGATCAACTGCCAGTGACACGGCGACATGTCCTGCCCCTCGTCGACCAGCACGTGGTCGGCCAGGCGACCCAGTCTGCCGTCGGCCCGACGGTCGAGGTACGCGGCTGCGATGGCCGAGGCCTCATGGAAGTCGACGGTCCCTGCGATCCGTGCGGCGAGCCGGTAGGCCTCAACGACCCCCCAGACGATGGCCCGCTCGGCTCGACTCAACCGCACACCGCGTCCCGGACGCCGCACGCGCAGGTAGTCGTCCCGCGTGGTGATTCGCTCAGGCAGGATGACGAGGGCGTACTCGGCCTCGAAGAATCGGGCCGAACGCAGGCGTTCGGGCAGCTCCCGGCCCGCCGCCGTCAGGGCATCCCGCCACGCGAGGTGGCTCGTGGGCCGAACCACCTCGGCGTGTCCGACCCCGAGCACGTCGGCCACGGCCTCTTGCACATCCAATCCGGCCAAGCGCAGCACCTGACGGGCGATGGCGTCGATGCCGGCAACGCACGCGCCCGGGGTTCCGATGGCATCGGTGATGCTCACCTCGGGATCGAGCCGGGCCAGGTCGCGCTGCATCGCGGCAGACAGGTTCACGGTGTATGTCGTCACGATGATCCGAGCCGCCGCGCGGGCGTCCACAAGTCGTTTCGCGCGGTGCAGCAGCACGACGGTCTTGCCAGTCCCCGCGCCCCCCGACAAGCGGAACGCCCCGGTGGTCCGCTGTTCGGCGAACCGCCGCTGCTCGGGGTGCAGGAACACGCGCCACGCACCGAAGTCGCCGCTCTCAATGACGCGCCTCAGCTCGTCGACCCCGTCGATTCGCGCGAACTCGATGGACGCCGCCGGCTGCGACAGGCTCTCCAACAGGGCATCGTCGCTGTCTGTCGTTGGGTTGACCGGGGCTTCCCCGAGGCCAAGATCACGCACGACCTCGTCGACGGACATTCCTGCGGCCAACCCGACCAGCGCGAGATGTTGCCATTCGGGTCCTTGCCCGGACGCCGCGACCAGACTGTCCTCGTCGGTGGCGGCGAGCGCTGCGTCGGCGACGGCTTCTGAGAGCCCCAGCACGCCGATAAGGTCGTCGCGTGTCGCGGGCAGGTGGATTGGCGTGGGGGCCACCGGAAGGGCTTCGGGTTCGGCCACCGAGCTGAGTTCGAATGGGGCCTTGTTCGTCGTCGATGGTGGGACGGGTGGCAGGCCGGCTGAGGCCCGCTCGTCTTCGACATCGCGAATCTCGGGCATGCCGTTGACCGGATTGACCCTCAGCTCGGTCTTGCGTGCCACCTCGATGGCGTCGTCGTGGTTCCAGATGCCGTGGAACACGTAGGTGGTGTCTGACCCGCTGGTCAGCTTGAACAGCACCGCCCGGTACTGCTGGTCGACCCGGCCTGTGCGCACGCGAGGGTCGCGAGCTTGGGCAATGGGCTCGATGTGCAGGCCCGGCGTCGTGTCGTCGGTGGTGATCTTCTGCAGGAAGGTGAACGCCTGTTTCCGAACACTGGCATCCAGCTGGTTGCCCTGCTTGGTCATGATCAGGCTGATGCTCATCGGGATGCCTCCTGCAGGGCGCGGGTGATGGCGTCGGCGTCGGCGGCGACGATCTGCCACCCATCGGCCGTCAGGTCGCGTACATCTCGCTCGTCAGGATCGAGGAGGACCACGACCCGCTCGTTCGTCCAGGCGAAGTCGACCGGGATGTTGGCCGAACCCACCTCTTCGCCCACCCAATCAGGGGCCGGGACTCCGCGGCGGGACAGCGCATCGGCCAGATCGTCGGCGTCCCCGACGAGCAGCGCGTCGAGCACCTTGCGCCAGCGGGGCGTTACCTCGACCCGGCGTGCGTCGCTCGCCGCGACAGCGGGTTGGGCTTCTCCCAGAACCCCGATGGCGGTGACCAACTCGGGGGGCCGGAACGACAGCAGGTTCGACACCTGCAGCCACAGCTCCCAGTCACCGCGGAACCCCGGCCCGGCGACGGCGTCGGGACGGTCGTCAATGATGGCCGCCACGTCGATGAGGACGCCGCCCGTGGCCGATGTCGCTGCCTCGCCCATTCGGCGGCGGGCCAGGACCCCGAGGGAGCCGTGGCGCCACCACCACGCGTTGCCCACGTCGTCGGAGGCCATGTCGTCGGGGTGGTTGAAGAGCGCCTCGGCGATCTCTGTGAGGGACGCCCGTTCGGGCACGACGAGATCGAGGGTCTTCGGGAACGCCAGGGGGATCGCGGAGGCGAAACGCCCCAAGTCGTCGGCCCGGCGCTGCTGCAACCACCCCGCGAGCAGTCCGAAGGGCCCGCCCAGCATGGCGGTGGCCGCGGGGGACGAGAACCCGTAGGCCTGTGTCAGCACCGGCAGGTGGGCGGGGTTGAACCACGCGGGTCCTACTGCAGTGCCGGTCTCGAACGCGTCCAGGTCAGCCGCGGTGACGGCCAACACCTCATCGCCCTTCAGGCGCAGCGCCGCTCGTTTCGCGGCGTCCGCGGCGACCTCATTGTGCTGGGGTGTCGCGTGGTAGGTGAAGCCGTCGGTGAAGATCGCCACGCGGGGCCCGGGCTGGGCGCTGGTCAGCACGAAATCGGGCCGGACGCCGTCGAGCTGCAGTTGGGGTTCCAGTTTCCAGTGGGCGTTGCCCAACGAGAGGCGGATCGTGTTGCCCCACACCCCGGGTTCCTCGGTGATCGTGGCCCCCAACCGGGCGGCGAGGGTGTGGAAGGCGGCGCGGAATCGGAGCTCCAGGTGGGATTCGAGCGGTGCCCCCGCCCCGGGGCTCGGTGTTCGGGTCACCTGCCACGCCACGGCTTGGTCGGGCTCGGGCGCGTCCGGGGCACCGGCCGACAGGAGGGCGCTCAGGTGGCGCTCGGCCGACTGCCGCGACACCTTGTCGACCTCGAAGGGGGTCGCGAACGGCAACAGGCAGCGGTGGCACGCGAGGCGTCCCTCGGTGGCACAGGCGCAGTCGCGCACCGTGATGTAGGCCGACCGCAACAGGGCCCACAGACCGTCGGGTGTGGCGAGGTCGGCGAGGTATCCCGTGCCGCCCGGCACCGTGTCGTGCAGCAGGAGGGCCTCGGGGTTGGTGCCCTGGGGGTTGGGGTCGCGCACCAGCATCACGCCAATGTGGTCCGGTGACCCGCCGAACTGGTCGCGCAGGCCCAGCAGCAATGCCGCTTGCAGGCTCGGTAGCGCGAAGAGGTCGCCGGTTGTCACCGTCCACGGCAGCGGCAGCACAACGCCTTGGGTCGTCAGCGTGCGGGACAGGGCGATGGCGCGGGTGTGCTCGTCGGGCGACTTTCGATGCGGGCACCACGGCCGGTGTTCGTCCATCGAGTTCGCACGCGCAGAGTTGTCCACGTGACCGCACGACTCGCACACCCTGAACAACGCTGCAGGAACGGTCTCGCCCCCGACAGTCAAGGGGGACGCCGTGGTGGCACGGCGTCCGACGTTCAGCCAGCGCAGGGTGACTCGCGTGAGGTACTTGGCGCCGAAATCGTAGCCGTCGATGAACCACGGGTCCTTGACGAAATCGGGGTCGATGTCGGCCACCGCGAGCAGGGTGAACGGCGTACGGGTGCGTTCATCGCGCCGGTCGTCGATGAGCGCCTCGTCGCGCCGGATCGCTGCGGAGGCCCGCTTGAGCTCGACGACGGGCAAGCGCTGGCCCGTGTCTTGCAATCCGACCGAACCACAGCGGGGACAGGTGCCCGCGTGCTGCTGGCTCCCCGTCTCCTCGGTGTCGACCGCGTAGCCGCAGTCGGGGCAGAACGCCATGACACGAATGCCGTCGGCGTCCGTGCCGAGGTCGATGGCGTCCACCTCGATTTCGAGGCCCTTGGCGTAGAACGTCGCCCCCGGCGCGAACTCGCGCAGGGCCTGCGATGTGGGTCGTTGCACCCCGGTCGCCTCGTACGTCCATGTCGCCTTGTCGGGATCGAACCAGCTCATCGACACGTCGAGCGTGGCGCTGTCGCCGAGCAGGGTGTAGTTCGGTAGCAGCCCGAACTCCTCCAGCGTCGCGATCCAGTATTCGCGCGTGATGTCAGCGAGCCGCTTCCGCACCAGCTTGAGCGCGGCCTGCGCGGTCTGCAGCGAGCGCCGGTCGTCGTCGGTCGCAGCGGCCACGGCAGCGGCCTGCATCAAGGCCGGGAGTGAACCCTGGATCGCGGCCTGCCGATGCTCCAACAGCTCCTTCTGGGCGGCCCACCGTCCGGAGGCGGCGAGGACCTGGCGGGCCAAGCCACTCGTTGCCGGAGCATCACCAGGCCTCGCCCACGCGTGCAACGCGTCGACGGAGGCAGGCTTGAGGTGCTGCCCGAACTTGGCCAGGAACGTGTCGAGCCGATCGTCCGCGTGTGTGTCGGCGTCGGCGATCAGGTCGCCGAGGAAGCTGCCCGGCGTCACGCGTTCCATGGCGGCGCGAGCCGTGCGGGGGTGGTGGGCGTCCTGGCCGTCGCGGGCGAAGGCGTCCACGAGATGGGCGAGGTACTGCCGTTGGAGGATCTCCTCGGCCGACAGGTAGATCGACGGCGGGCGCACCGCGCCGTTGATGAGCGAGCTGGGGTCGCCGAGGCGGGGCAGGAACTCGCCACGGCCGGTCACATAGGCGAGGCTGAGCGCGTTGCCGGTCTGGCGTCCGGCGCGGCCGATGCGTTGCAGGTAGGAAGCGACGGTGCGGGGCAAGGAGGCCAGGAAGACCGCCGACAGGTCGCCGATGTCGATGCCCATCTCGAGGGTCGGG
>CALMPQ010000128.1 GCA_937872005.1 uncultured Propioniciclava sp. | reverse complement strand
TGAGCGGCCCCGTTCGTGGGCGAGGCCGGTGAGCTTCAGCCCGTCCCAGGTCAGCGTGACCCGCGTGCCGGGGCCGCGGTCGTGGGCGACGAGCGTGCCGGTCGCGCCGAACTCCCAACGCCCGCCCGTGTTGTCGGTGACCACGAACCCGTCGGCGGCCCGCTCCAGCCAGTAGGCCTCGGAGGTCGCGCGGTCCCACCCGTCCCCCCGCCGCGGGAACAGCACCACGCGACCGTCGGCGTGCCGCCAGCGGGCGCCGTCGGCATCGGTGGCGAGGAAGGACTCGGCGACCGACGACCAGCCGGGCCCGAACGCGCCCACCCCGTCGTGCAGCGAGTTGTACATGCGGTCGAAGCGCAAGGTGGCGTTGCCCCCGGCGAACGCGAGGTCGCACTCGGGCTCGAGGAAGTTGCCGGTCGCGGTGTTGACCGGGTCGTTCGCATACCCCGTCGTCGGCGGGGCGCCGTAGGCCTGCGGCGGGTCGATGCTCAGCTGCTGCCGCTCGGCACCCACCCCGGCGGTCTGCAGCGTCGCCGTGATCGCCGCATTCGAGGTGGTCACCGCGCCGTCGCCGCCCGCGGCCTCGAACGCGGACGCCACCGCATTCGCCCAGCGCACGTCGTTGTCGTTCGCGGTCAGGTACCGGTCGAATCCGCCCCAGACGCCGTCGGCCTCGAGGCGCCCGAAACCGCACCCGGCGACGAAGGTGGCGTAGGCGTCCCGCAACTGGCCGGGTCGGCAGCGCAGGTCGTCGTTCGCGCCCGAGGAGTTCGACGCGAACGTGCGCAGATGGGCCGGCCGCGCCGACGACGTGCCCGAGCCACCCGACCCCTGCGCCGGCTCGCGCACCCCTGCCTCGGCCTGGGCGAAGCTCAACGAGACCGGCTCGGCCGGCGGACCCACCGGGGGCTGCTCACCGCCGGTGAACCAGTCGGCCACGTGGTCCCAGAAGCCCCGCTCGTCCTGCCGCCGCTTCCACGCCCGGGCGGTCTCCCGGCGCTGCTGCTCGCTGCGCGCCTCGCGCGCCAACTGCTCGACCCCGTCGGCCACCTCGCGCAACCGGGACGCCAGCAGCCGCGCGTCGGCCGCCTGCACGCTCCCGTTGCCGCGGAACAGCTCGGAGTAGTAGCCCTTGAAGTCGACCAGGGCGTGCTCGACCCACGAGGCGCGCGACCCGGCCTGGCCATCGATGGCGGACGCGGCCGTGCGGCACCGGGAGGCCAGCGTCGTGGCCGCGGCATGGTTGAACCGGACATCGGACTCGATGCCGTGCATGACGCTGCTCATGGGGGATCCTCCTGGGGCGGGATGACCACCCCAAACTAACAGGCGGCCCCGACAGGAAGCGCGTCATCCACAGGGGAGCACTCCCCAGCGGTCGTGAGTGGTCACGCCTGCGGCGGCGCGAGCGGGATGATCGTGGCCCCGCGGATGCCGGCCGCCTGGAGCGCTTGGACGCCGCGCTCCAGCAACTCCCGCTGGACGCCCCAGTGCTGGTTCGGCGCGGTCTTGGCGAAGATGCGGATGGTCGTCACGCCGGCACGGACCTCGTTCACGCCGGCGACGTTGGGCTCCTCGAGCAGGACGCCCTCGTCCTTGTTCTCCTCGTACAGGGTGGCGGCCATGGTGCGCAGCACGGCGATCGCCTTCGCCGGGTCCTCGGTCGAGGCGATCGGCACGTCGACCATGCCGGTCGACCAGCCCTGGGACTGGTTGCCCACCCGCAGGATCTCCCCGTTGCGCACGTACCAGATCTGGCCGTTGGCGTCCCGCAGCCGGGTGACGCGCAGGCCGACCTCCTCGACGGTGCCCGTGACCTCGCCGGTGTTGATGAGGTCGCCCACACCGAACTGGTCCTCGAAGATCATCAGGATCCCCGAGATGTAGTCCTTGACCAGCGACTGCGCGCCGAACGCCAGCGCGATGCCCCCGATGCCGGACGCCGCGAGCAGCGGCTCGAGCGGGATGGCCAGGATGCGCAGGATGGTCAGCAGCGCGATGAGCACGATGACGATGTCCACCGCGTTCGTCAGCACCGACCCCAGGGTCTTGACGCGGGCCTGGTGCCGCTCGTCGGCGGTGCCGGTGAGGCGGCCCAGGAGCTGGTCGGTGCGCGACGTCGAGGTGCGGTGCCGGTCGGCCGCCGCGATGGACGCCGAGACGCTCAGCTTGATCGCCCGCCGCAGGACGACGCGCAGGATGATCGCGGCGACCAGGACGACACCGATCGAGATCGCCGACTCCGGCCAGGTGAACGTGACGAGCGGGGTCATGCTGCCCATTCTGGCAGCGCGCCCGGCAACGACGACGGCCGGGCCCCCGTGTCGGGTGCCCGGCCGTGGCCGTGATGGTGCGTGGGGGTCAGCTGCCGCCACCCGCGGTGAAG
>CALMPQ010000127.1 GCA_937872005.1 uncultured Propioniciclava sp. | reverse complement strand
CGAGCAGGGGTGCGACCTCGAAGATCGTCGCGCCGTCAGCCTTGGCGCCGTCGAGGGCGACCTTCAGGCCGGACTCCAGACCGAGGCCATTGGTGATGACCAGCTTGGCCTTGGTGAGGTCGGCCACGTCGCGGGACGAGACGGCGAACTCGTGCGGGTCGTCACCGGGACCCATCAGCGTGCGCGACGTGGTGCCCGCGCACGCGGTGATGTCGTCGAGGATCGACCCGAGCTGGGTGGTGGTCGCGATCGCGACGACCTCGGACGCCGGCGACGCCGACGCGCCGGCGCCCGAGGAGGGGGTGGGCGTCGCGGCCGGCGCGGAGCACGCCGCGAGGGTCAGGACGAGTGGGACAGCGAGAATGGATGAACGCACGCGCTCAGCCTAGTACGTAGTGATAACCATTCTCAAATTGGAGTTCGAGGGGTGGACGGGCAAGCCGAGGGCCCGCGAGGAAGTTCCTCGCGGGCCCTGGGTGGTGCCTGAGAAGTCCTGACTCTGTATCAGGTGGCGTTAGCGCCGCTGTGCGGGCGCTACTTGTTGGCGCCGTCGCAGTTCTGGGGCGAGATAGCAGTGGTCGTCTTGGCCATCCCGGTGTCCAGCACGGTGCAGGGGGTGCCTGGGGTCAGCAACCGCCAGTTGATCGTGGTCGCGAAGTTGCTGGAGTTATTAGTGACCACCGACTCGATCCAGTAGGTCTTGTTGGTCGCGCCAGCAGGCACGACAACGCTGGACACAGCACCTGACACGGTCCCCGTGGCTGCGCCGGCGCAGGTCGAGCCGGTGGGCGCCGTGCACTTGTTCTGGTTGGCGACCGTGTGGGAAGGGGTGGCCCAGATGCCACGCACACCTGAGTACACACCAGCTCCAGCGGCGGTGGGGGCGGTGGCGCAGTTGCAGGTGTACATGCTCGTGATCTGGAACACGATGTCAGCGTTGGTGTTGTTCGACAACGTGAGTGGCACCTGCAGGGTCTTCTTCCCGCCGCAGCCCTTCTGCGTGGCCCCCGTGTTCCCGCAGGCGTTGCCGAAGTCAATGACGGGCTCTGGGATCGACACGGCGTACGCGGGCGCGGCCGCAACCACGGCGGCGGCGGGGACGCTCCAGGCGGCGCCCTTGGCGAGCGTCCGGCGCGAGATGCCGGACTTGGTGGGTTCGGTCATGGTGGTGGGGCCCCTCCTTGAAAAGCTTCTGGCTCAACATATCAGCGTTATCCCGCACGCGCGCAACTTGTCCGGGCACCGGATTGTGCACGTGGGCAGGTGTAACGGCCCCGTAACGGCCCGTTCACCCCGGCTGGGCGGCAACAACGGGCCCTCAAGTTGCACCGCCGGGGGCCGCGGCGTCCGCCACGACGCGCAACCCGGACGCCACGGCGGCCCGGTCGGCCGGCGCGAGCGGCCCGAGCACACGGTCGGCCGCCCGGGCGCGCGCGGCGTCCACCTCGGCGACGAGCCCCCGCCCAGTCTCCGTCAACCGCACCACCCGCGAGCGGCCGTCGGTGGGGTCGGGGGAGCGCTCGACCCAGCCCCCGGCGTCCAGCACCTCGACGACGTCGGTGGCCGACCGCGGCGCCACGTGCAGCCGCTCGGCCAGGTCGGCCATGCGCACGGGCTCGAGCCGGGCGACCAGGCGCAGCGCCCGGGCCTGGTGGGGGTTGAGGGGGGTGCCCGCCAGCTCGTCGGCGTTCGCGCGGCGCACCTGCCGCCCCACGCGCATGATGAGCTCGGCGAGTTCGGTCGTGGTGACCTCGGGAATATCCATCGTGCCCTCCGGGTTGATGATGAGGTAACCTCAGTATATGCCCCGGCCGCCGAGCCGGGGCCCACGAACGAAAGGAGGCGCCATGAGCGACATGCAAGTACATGAGGTGCGTGGCCCGCAGCGGATCGACCCGCGCGACCGCGCCCAGCTCATCGAATCGCCCGTCTCCGCGGCCAGGGTGGCCGCACTCTTCAAGCCCCACGCGGGGGCTCTCGCCATCGTCATCGCCGCGGTCGTCGCGGCGTCCATCGTCGGCCTCGCGCAGCCGTTCCTGCTGCGCGCCGTGATCGACGACGCACTCCCGAACCGCAACACCGAACTGCTCGCGTGGCTCGTCGGCGGCATGGTCCTCGTCGCCACGCTCACGGCCGTGCTCGGCGTCGTGCAGACCTGGCTGGCCACCACGATGGGCCAGCGCGTCATGAGCGCGCTGCGCACCGACGTGTTCAGCCACATCCAGAAGCAGTCCATCAGCTTCTTCAAGCGCACCCGGGGCGGTGAGATCCAGTCCCGCCTCATCAACGACATCGCCGGCCTGCAGTCGGTGATCACGACGACCGCCACGTCGGTCGCGTCCAACCTCACCACCGCCGTCGGAACGGCGGTCGCCATGGTCGTCCTCGACTGGCGCCTCTCCCTGCTCTCGCTGATCGTGCTGCCGCCGGCGATCGCGCTGACCCGCAAGGTCGCGCTGGTCCGCCGAGAGATCACCACCCAGCGGCAGCGCGCGATGGCCGACCTGCACGCGCAGGTCGACGAGGCGCTCAGCGTCAACGGCGCCATGCTCACCAAGACCCTCGGCGCCGGCCAGGCCCGCGTCGACGCCTTCGCGGCGACCTCCGGTCAACTCGTCGACCTCGAGGTCCAGAGCCAGCTCGCCGGACGCTGGCGCATGGCGACCATGGGCATCATCTTCGCCGCCATCCCGGCCCTGATCTACCTGGCCGCCGGCTTCCCGGCACTCACCGGCAACATCACGATCGGCACCGTGGTCGCGTTCACCGCGCTGCAGAGCCAGATCTTCCGCCCGATCATGGGCCTGCTCAACGTCGGCGCCCAGTGGATCAGCTCGATGGCCCTGCTCAGCCGCATCTTCGGCTACCTCGACCTCCCGATCGAGGTCAAGGAGCCCGCCAACCCCACCCCGCTCCCCAAGCACCTGGTGCGCGGCGACGTCCGGTTCGCGGGGGTGGCCTACCGCTACCCCGATGGTGACGTCGACGTGCTCACCGGCATCGACCTTCACCTGGCCCCCGGCCGCTCCATCGCGGTCGTCGGCGAGACCGGCTCGGGCAAGTCGACGCTGGCCACGCTGCTCGTCCGGCTGGCCGACCCGACCGCAGGCCGCGTCACCCTCGACGGCGTCGACCTGCGCGACCTGTCCTCGGCCGACCTCGCCGGCGCCGTCGGCGTCGTCACCCAGGACACCTATCTCTCCCACGCGTCCATCCGAGAGAACCTCCTCCAAGCCAAGCCCAACGCCTCGGACGCCGACCTCTGGGTCGCCCTCGACGCGGCCCAGGTGGGGGAGACGATCCGACGGCTCCCGGACGGCCTCGACACGATCGTCGGCGCCCGCGGCCACCGGTTCTCAGGCGGCGAACGCCAGCGCGTCGCGGTCGCCCGCACCCTGCTGGCCGACCCGCGCGTCCTGGTGCTCGACGAGGCCACCAGCGCGCTCGACACCGAGACCGAGCGCGAGTTCCAGGCCGCCCTCGACACCCTCGCCGAAGGGCGCACGACCTTCACCATCGCGCACCGCCTCAGCCTCGATCCGCCGAGGTAGTTTGCGTGGCGTGACAGCGAATGCTCCTGTG
>CALMPQ010000126.1 GCA_937872005.1 uncultured Propioniciclava sp. | reverse complement strand
GGGCACCGTGGCCTCCACGGCGGCCCCGGCGGACACGGGGGACGCATCGCCGGGCGCCGAAGAAGCCCCGCGCCGGCGCAGGACGCCGACCAGTTCGGTGGTCTCCTTCACGCCCAGGCGCTTGGCCGCGAAGAAGAAGGTGAGCAGCACCAGGGCGACCGCCCCGAGGAAGGCGCCCAGCACCACCGCGAACGACTGCCCGCCCGACCACCAGGCGATGAGGCCGGCCAGCACGGTGCCCGGCAGCACGGCCAGCAGCAACTGCACGACGTGGCGCAGCACCTCGCCGCCGGCGATGCCGGGCAGGTGGCGCGTCAGCGCGCGGTGCGTGAGCCAGGCGCCGATCGCGTACGACAGCCCGTAGGCCAGGGCCAGACGCGGCGCCACCGTCATGGGGTCGGGCGCCACGGCGATGAACACGAAGGCGGCCACCACGTTCACCACCGTGATCGCCAGCTGGATGAAGAAGGGGGTCCGGGTGTCCTCCAGGGCGTAGAAGCCGCGCAGGTAGACGTACTGGATGGTGTAGGGAACCAGGCACACGGCCAGGGCCATCAGTGTCCACCCGATCGCGGCCCAGCTGTCGGCGGTGGCGCCGTGGCCGAAGGCGAGCCGGCTGAACGGCAGGCCGAGCGCGACGAAGCCGGCCGCCGCGGGGACGAGGAAGGTCAGGGCCAGCCGCAGCGTCCGGGTCGTCTCGGCGGCCACCCCCTGCAGGTCGTGGGCCGCCGCCAGCCGGGACGCGCTGGGCAGCATCGCCGTCGCCAGCGACACGGTGAGCAGCGAGTGGGGCAGCAGCCAGATCAGGTAGGCCGTGTTGTAGGTCGCGATGCCGGCACCACCTGCGCCCGCGCCGGCCGCGTCGGGCATCGTCGCCCCGGAGCCCAGCCGGGTGTTGACGATCTGCACCACCGTGGTGAGCAGCACGTAGCCGAGCATCCACTTCGCCAGGTGGAAGGTCTCGCCCAGGCCCTGCCCCTTGAGGTCCCAGCGCAGACGCGGCCGGAACCCGATCACCTTCATCGCCGGCACCAGCGCCAGCGTCTGCACGATGATGCCCAGCGTCGAGCCCAGCCCCAGGAGCAGCACCTGGTCGTTGCTGAAGGGTTGACCGGGGTCGGTGTTGGTGCCCCACAGCGCGAGGAACAGCCCCAGCACGCTGATACCGACCACATTGTTCAGGATCGGCGCCCACATCATGGGGCCGAAGTTGTCGCGCGCGTTCAGCACCTGCCCGATGAGGAAGAACGCGCCGTAGAAGAACAGCTGCGGCATGGTCAGGTAGCCCATGAGCACGAGTTGCTGCCAGTGGCCCGCATTTTCGGGGGCGCGCCAACCGGCGTCGCTCCACAGCGACAGCACCCACGGCGTCAGCAGCGCGAACAGCAGCGTGACCGCGAGCAGGATGACCAAGAAGGCGGTCATGATCCGGTTGACGAACGCCTCGCCGCCGTCGGCGTCGTTCTTGGCGTGCCGCACGATCTGGGGCACCAGGACCGTGTTGAGCGCCCCACCCGCCACGAGCATGTAGAGGGTGTTGGGCACCACGGTCGCGATCGTGTAGGTGTCGGCCTGGGCGGTGGTCGCGCCCAGCACGATCACGAGCAGCCCCGCCTTCACGAAGCCGAGGACGCGGCTGATCAGCGTCCCCGAGGCCATCACCGCCGTGGCGTTCAGGAGCCGCCGGCTGGCCGCCTGCGGCGTCCGGTCCGTCCCGTCAGCCATCCACACCCCTCCGCTGCTTGCGCGCCTGCCTGATCCGGTGGGCCGTGGTCACGACGAGCACGAGGCCCGACGCGACGACCAACACCCAGCCGATGGTGCCGTAGTTCGTCGTCTCGACCGCGATCTCACGGTCAGGGGTCAGCCTATGGCCGTCGGGCGACTGGACGTGGACGCGCGCCACGACCACGCCACCCCCGGCCGATTCCGCCTGCAGGAGCACGGTGCTGGCGGCGCCCGGCGTGATCGTCACCGGGTCGGGGGAGAGCAGCCGGATGCGCTGCGGGTTGTCGGTGTCGGCGACCACCCGCACCGTGATCGGGTCCTGCAGGTGGTTCGTCACGGTCACGGGGAACTCGGAGGCGTCCCCGGTCATCGTGAAGCGGGGGGTGGCGTCCAGGGTCACCATGTCGCCCTCGGGGAGCGCCACCCGCCGCTCCACCCCGGCCAGCCAGGTGGTCTGGCCCCCGGCGTCCCCCACCCACCAACGGGACGCCGCCCGCGCGGTCTGCGCGTCCTCGTAGCCGCCGACCCCGGACTGCGGCGCTGCCGCAGCGTAGGCCGTCATGCGGTCCCGCAGGCTGATGACCCGCTCGAGTCCGGGCTGGTCGAGGGCGACCCGGGCCGGGGTCTGCGGGGGCGAGGGGGACCACTCGTGTGCCGGTTCGGCCAGCACGTCGGCCAAGGTCGCCCGCTCGAAACCGAACGGCACGGGCCCGGACGCCGCCGTCGCCTCCTCGGGCGTCGTGGCCCAGCGGACCTCCCCGCCGGCGGCGCGGGCCACCGCGAAGCGAGCCGCGTTGCGGTTCAGCGGGGTGTCGGGGAGCAGCGGCGAGGTCACGACCGGTTCGGCGGCCACGGCAACGACGTCGGCACCCCCGGATCGTGCCCGGGTGTACGGGACGTGGCCGTCGAGGACCAACACCGGGCGCCCGAACCCGGCGGCCTCCTCGAGGGCGCCCGCGTCGGGTCGCTCCAGCAGGGCGATCCGCGCCGGGCCGTCGGGTTCGGTGGCCCCGGTGACCGCCCGGATCGCGGCGGGCACCTCCTCGGTGCCCAGGGCGGCGAGACCCGCGAGGTCGGGGGACCCGAAGAGTTCACTCGCGCCACGCTCGGTGGGCAACTGGTCCCATCGGGCGAGCCAGGCCGCGGCGGCCTCCGCTCCCGTGCCGGCTGTGCTGCCGTCGGCGGTCCGGACGCGGTAGCCGTCGGCCATGTCCTCCAGTTCCTCGAGCAGCGAGGGGTCCACGACCCAGCTCGCCCCGGTGGACTCCGCGGTGGACAGCAACCGGCTGAGCCGGCCCCCGGCCACCTCGTCGTGCAGGTCGTCGTCGAGGAACAAGTCCTTCTTCAGCTGCCGCGGTGGGGCCGAGAACCCGATCACGGTGACGACGGGGCGGGGGGCGTCCGGCTTGGTGACGAGGGTGCGGGCGGACCCGACCGGCTCGCTCCGTCGGGTGCCGGCGCGGCCCGTGACGTCCACGCCGGCCCACCATGTGGCGTCGGGGGCGCGCAGGCCGAGGGTCTCGAGGGTCCCCGAGACGGCGAACGCGCGGGTCTCCCCGGGCGCGAGGGCGTCGGTGTCGACCGCGATGCGGGCGCGATTGGCGTCCTCGACGACGCGGGCCGTGCCGGGCGTGGTGGTCTCCGCCGTGAGCGCGGTGGCGACGGCCTCGGGGGAGTGCAGCAACTCGGGGGAGCGCCACAGCGCCACGGTGACCTGGCTCAGGGGGTCGGGCCCGGTGTTGGTGACCGTGCCGCGCAGGGTGACCGTCGTCGCGGTTACCTCGGCGCCGGTGAGGGTGACGCCCGCGACCTCGGCGGCGCCGGCGGGCGCGCTCGGCACGGCCGCCAGCGGGG
>CALMPQ010000125.1 GCA_937872005.1 uncultured Propioniciclava sp. | reverse complement strand
CGTCCAGACGTTGGCTTCGAACAGGTTGACGACGGCGTCCACATCGGCCAGGCCGGGCCCGTCGATGCGGCCGGCCGTGGGATCCCAACGCCGCTCCGCGGGGCCGGACGCCTCGCGCTCGACCAACTGCAGCACCTCGTGGCCGGCCGCCAGGAGGCCGCTCGTCAGGGGCTCGGCCAGCCCCCCGGAGGTCACCGCCACACGCATGGGGGCGAGTCTAGGGCCACGCGCGTCACAACGTGCCCACAGCCGAATCGGGGGTCAATCGGGGCTGACGCGATCCAAGGGTAGACGGGTGAGTTGCCTGAACTCAGTCAGAGTTAGGTCGTCCGCCGAGGTTACGAGCAGGGGCATGAGGTTCACACCGATCTTCAGCGCCTCTTGGTGCGCCACGTCCCACCACTCTTGCCACCACCCCACCACTTCGGGTGACGCAGTGCGATCGCTGACAAGCACGACTTCAACGGTGGTCGGTGCGAGATGATCATCGAGCCGTACATACACCTCGACGTCGGGGTCCATGGCCGCGAAGAGGGTGGCGTCCCGTCTTTCCAACTCGCGCAACATCCCCACAAGCGGTGCCTGAATCACCGATACGAACTGATCAGAGAAGGCGGGTCGCGACCGTCGATTGGCCAGGCGCGCTCCGAATGACCGGCGATCGACCTCATCGGCATGCCCCGGAATCACATCCAGCTCCGCGAGGACGCCCTTCTCGAGCGGGATCTCGATCCGCAGATCGGCCACCCAGAATCCGTTCCCCAGCGCGGGCAGGTGCCACAGCCAACGGCGCCAGCCTCGTTTGGCCAGCATTCTTCTCTCGCCGCTGTTGAACGATGTCGTCATGTCGAAGACCGGAGCTACCTGAATCCACGCGTAGGAGGGGCGGTCCGCGGCACTCTCGACGATGTCGCAGGTCTGGGACGTGATGACGTAGTAGGGCGGCGCTTCCACAGGGTCAGAGACGATGGGCATAATCCCCTCAAAGGCCGCGTAGTCCTTGGTCCGTCCCCAGACCGGGGCTTGTGGAGCTCCCACATACACGAGAGGCACCGACGAGACAACGTCTCCCTGTCGAACGGTCGCCAGCTTCGCCAGCAAGCCAGCTGGCCAGTCCTGGCTCGACCCCGGCATGCCGTGATCGATACCCACGACGGGAGGAGCGTGCACGGGGGAGCCTTCCATGGATCAGCGCCTGGTGCTTGGAAGCTCAACACTCACAGGGGGTCGCGGCGCACGCTGGCCCATCGGGATCACCGGCCCATCGCCATCGAACGCGAGGCCGTCGTACTGCGACTCCCGTGGAGGGGTCTGGTACAAGAACGGCGCCGCCTCGCGAGCGATTCTGACGACCTCTCGTTCATCGGCCAGCACTGAGGCCAAAGCCATACCGTTCGCCCGCCCGGCCAGCCAGGCGATCCCCCCTTCTCGGCCCAGCTTGGACACGATGGCGCCCACCACTGCATGCACACCCATCAAGTGCCTCACGGTGGATGGATACGCATCCTGCCGCTTCCAGTTGGACAGGCTGCGTCGGTCGAACTGGCCCACAGTTGCGATCTGCGTCTTGGTCAGGCCCAACCATTGACACAAATCATCCACGACACCCAACACTGTCGAACCGGGTATGCCAGCGGCGGCTTTGACTTCTGATGAGGGCCCGTGACTGTCGACCATTGCGGCGGCGCCGCTCGGGGACAGCGCTTCATCAAGACTCGACCAGGTCGACCGTACGGCCAACGTCCGAGGACTCGTGCTACCCGCCGATGTGACTCCGGGCATCCCCAGTAACAGAGAAGCAGCTGAGGCGGCGGACGCAGCCGCCACCCACCAAGGCCGGGGGCTCCTTGCAGTTGAGTTCGACGTAGTCTCCCGAGCAAGCGCGGGGAGTCCAACATCCTCGTCTGCGGCGCTGGTGATGTACCACACTGCCTGACTCACCGGAATCACTTCTTCGCCTGCAGGCTGCCCAAGTACTCTGGGCGCAAGCAACTTTGGAACACTTGGAGCGCCAGACTGTGCAGCGCCTGCGTGTCCGCCAGGACGCGGTGCCGCTCGAACATTCGCCCCCCTTGTCGCACGCAGTCGGTGTCAATGACGTAGCTCTGGGCCTCGGGGGCCGCCCCGTGGCGCACCAATACGTCGAAGTCTCCCTCCCTGATCTGAAAAGTTGACTCCAAGCCCCGCACCCGAGGGCCCAGAACAGGGTGATTCAGCACGCCTGCCACTGCGGAATCGACCACATAGCTCCAGCGCTGGATTCCGGCCGCATCCCCCCCATGGAGTTGGTCCACGAAACGCAGCCCCAGCCGCTGCTCGATCTTGGGAGACAGCGATCGTTCGACAGCGTCGACCAAGCGCTCGAAGCGTGAGTTGAAATCGGTCCAACTGGTGTATCCCGTCGATTCCAGCGCGAAGAACTGCGGCAGCAGGGCGACGGTCCACGCCTCATCCGCCGACTTCAGCCGGAAGCCTCGCTGAGGCTCTCCCGCCGCCTGGATTCCGTGCGGACCCACGTTCAGCGCGAGGTCGTGCACCACGTGAGGCTCGATGATGGGGTACGTATCACGAAGCTCCGTGTGGACCGCGAACCAGGCCTCTTGGCCTGGGAACGAGAGTTGCTCGTGACGGACCTGGCACACGACGAGCTCAAGCGGAGCTGGATCCAACTGCGTGAAGGATGGGGCTGGCATCTGGGGGAGCATCCTTGCCACCTCTTCCATGGGAATGTTGTGGGAAACTCTGCCGTATCTGCTCCTGTCTCGTCAACCGTCCAAAGCGCTCCTGCCCCCTTCGGATCAGGCGGGAATCAGTTGTAGTCCCCGTGCCACACCACGGTCTGGATGGAGTTCCAGACCAGGAACACCAACACGAACCCGGCGACCCAGCGGCGCTGGCGGGTGTCCAGCGGCACGAGGCCGAGCAGGGCGAGGCTCCACGGGAAGTACCACGGGTGCATCGACTGGCCCAGGATCGCCAGCGACAGCGACCCCCAGCCCACCGCTGAGACAGGACGATCCGAGAACCTGATCACGATCCACGCCAGCACCGCGAGCAGCACGAAGTTGGACGCCACCCCCACCGCCGTGCGGAACCCTGAGGGGTCGGCGCCGAGCCACGCCACGACGTCGCCGCCGTACTGGCCGAGCAGCGCGAAGGGGGCCGGCGTCCCGGCGGTGCCCATGAGGGTGAGCCAGGCCGTCCAGCCGAAGCCCTTGCCCGTGGCGAGGCTGAGCGCCACGAAGGTCGCGACGGCGATCGCGGTGACGCCCGCAGTCCGGACGCCGTAGGCCCACAGCCGCTGACCCAGGGGGAGCTTGCGCAGCTGGAACAGCATCGGGATACCCGCCACCGCGAGCACGGTCAGGCCGCCCTGCTGCTTGAGCGCCATCGCGACGCCGACGAGGACGGGGGCGACGCCCCACATGAGGACGCGGGCTCGGGTTTCGTCGAGGGGCGTTTCGAGGGCGACGACGACGGTGTAGACAGCGAGCAGCGAGACACCGGCCATGAGCGCGTCGTTGTGGGCGCCGCCGATGAAGTGGACGACCAGCAGCGGGTTCAGCAGCCCCCACCAGCGGGCGCGCTCGGGGGCGATCGGGTCGGTGGGCTGCAGGTGGGCGGCGATGCGCGGGACGGTGATCCCGATGAGGATGACGCCCAGAATCGCCGGGAGGCGCATGGCCACGATCGACCAGTAGTCGTCGTTGCCGGTCAGGGCGACGACTGCTTGGTTCACGAGGAGCGACAGGGGTGGGTAGGCGACGCCACTCCCCCGCCAGAGTTCGTCGACCGATGGAGCAAACGGTCCGCCCGCGCTGCCCAGGCCGTCGGCGTACACCGAACCGCCGTGGTTCTCGATCCAGCCCGAGTCGGCGTAGAGCACCGCGTCGCCCGACAGGACCGGCGGGCACAAGAGGAGCGGCAACGACCAGACAGCCAGCAGCCAGCCGGGCTTGGACATAGCGAGGTGAGGCGTCCCGTGCCGCGGGCGCACCCACCACCACAGCACGCTCAGGATGACGCAGCCGACCACGATGAGGACGCGGTTGACCGGCATGGGCAGGGACAAACCCACCGCCTGGACGACCGGGTCGAGCCAGCCGGCCGGGTTGAACGAGAACTCCGGGTGAGCAGACCCCCACGCGATCAGCGCGCTCGCCACGAACCCGATCGCTGCGGCCAGCCCCCACGGCACCGGTTCCCGCACGGGGGCGAGCGCGGGGTCAGCGGCGGCATACACGCGCGGAATCCTACCGGGGCCGAATGCGCATCAGCTCCACGCCACTGGGGTAATAGACGTCATCACCGAGCACCGCCAGATTGCGGTGGGTGACACCCGAGGCGACCGGGAGCGAGATGCGCAAGGTGACCGGATCAATCGTGTAGATCCGGTCGATGACCGCCAGGTACAACAGCCCGCGCGCCTGGACGAGCCCGATGTTGCGGTAGGTCGGGGATTCGCGTTGCGACACCCGCTCGACCGGGACGCGGCGCAGCACGGCACCGGTGGCCCGGTCGAGTTGGTACAGGGTCCCCCCGGAGGCCGCCCACAGTGACCCATCGGGCAGCAGAACCATGCCTCCTACGCTCTGCAGGCCGGGGTCAGGTTCGCGCGCCCACAGCAGCGTGTCCGTGGCGGTGTCGTACGCGAACACCTGGGCACCGGACGCCGTGGGCACCGCCCCGAACCCGCCCCAGCGGGACGTCCCGCCAAAGACGACGGCGCCGGAGGCCGCCATCGACACGATGCTGTGGCCGGGCACCGGGGAGTCGACGACCCGGGGGGTCGCCGTGGGGTGGGCGATGATGCCCAACACCCCCCCCACTGCGCCCGAGCCGGGACCGGTGCCGACGTACGTGCTGCCGCCACTCGTGGCCCAGGCCTGGGGGCGATCCTGGGCTCGGCC
>CALMPQ010000124.1 GCA_937872005.1 uncultured Propioniciclava sp. | reverse complement strand
GTCGAGCGGCACGGCGACCTGTTCGAACCCCTCCTCACCGGACGCCGCGGGCACCTGCCCGCCTGAGCACGCGTTCGCCCTGCGCGTAGCGCTCCCAGAAGCGCCGGAGGCCCCGGGTAGGGTGACGTGCGAATCCACTGAGAAGGGGCAGGAATGGAAGTCAAGGTCGGAATCCGCAACGTGGCCCGCGAGGTCGTCGTCGAGACCAAGAGCTCGTCCGACGACATCGAGGCCGCGTTGGGCGACGCCCTGTCGAAGAACGGCGTGTTCACGCTGATCGACGAGAAGGGCCGCAAGGTGCTCATTCCCGCTGCTCAGGTGGCCTATGTCGACCTGGGCGCCGAGAACGCCCGACCGGTCGGGTTCGGCGCGCTCAACTCCTGAGCGCTACGATGGGCGGGTACGCACGGCACATGTGCGTCCCCGCCGCCTGAGCGCACCCATGCGCGTCGCGCCTGAGCAGCGGGTAACGTTGCCCGGCCTCGCGGCCGGAAAGTAGTGAGGCACGACGCTGACCGAGACCACCCTGCCCGACCAGGCAGACACCGAGAACACCGACACCACCCTCCAAGCCCCCGAGGCTCCCAAGCCGACGTTCGCCGATCTGGGCGTGCGCGCCGAGATCGTCGAGTCGCTGGCCCGCAAGAACATCACGCACCCGTTCCCGATCCAGGCGATGAGCCTGCCGATCGCCATGGCGGGCACCGACATGATCGGCCAGGCCCGCACGGGCACCGGCAAGACGCTCGCGTTCGGCATCAGCCTGCTCGAGCGCGTCGTCGTCCCGACCGATGAGGGCTACGCCGACCTGAAGCACCCCGGCAAGCCGCAGGCGCTGGTCATGACGCCGACCCGCGAGCTGGCCCTCCAGATCACCGGTGACCTCATCGACGCCTCGCAGGTGCGCCACGCGCGCATCCTCACCGTCTACGGCGGCGTCGGCTACGAGCCGCAGCTCGAGGCGCTGGAGAAGGGCGTCGACGTGGTCGTCGGCACCCCGGGCCGCCTGCTCGACCTGGCCAACCGCCGCAGCCTCGACCTGAGCCACGTTAAGGTGCTCGTCCTCGACGAGGCCGACGAGATGCTCGACCTGGGCTTCCTGCCCGACGTGGAACGCCTCATCGCCCGCACCCCCGCCTCGCGCCAGACGCTGCTGTTCTCGGCCACCATGCCGAGCGCGATCGTCGGCCTGTCGCGCAGCCACCTCACGCAGCCGGTGAATATCCGCGCGGAGGCGCACGACGCCGAGATGACGGTGCCGAACACCACCCAGTTCGTCTACCAGGCCCACGACCTCGACAAGCCCGAGATCGTCGCCCGCGTCATCCAGGCCGACCACGCCGGCAAGGTGATGATCTTCACCCGCACCAAGCGCGCCGCCCAGCGCCTGGCCGACGACCTGGAGGAGCGTGGCTTCTCCGCCACCAGCATCCACGGCGACCTGTCGCAGGTGCTGCGCGAGAAGGCCCTGGCCAAGTTCCGCGAGGACCGCGTGAAGGTGCTCGTCGCCACCGACGTCGCCGCCCGTGGCATCGACGTCGCCGACATCACCCACGTCATCAACTACGAGTGCCCCGACGACGACAAGACCTACGTGCACCGCATCGGCCGCACCGGTCGCGCCGGCGCCAAGGGCGTCGCGGTCACCCTCGTCGACTGGCAGGACACCACCCGCTGGAAGGTCATCAACAAGACCCTCGAGCTGCCGTTCCACGAGATCCCCGAGACCTACTCGACCAGTCCGCACCTGTTCAGCGACCTCAACATCCCCCAGGGCACCAAGGGACGCCTCCGTGAGGCCCGCGAGGAGGCTCCCCGCGAGCGCACCCCGCGCCAGCCCCGGGAGCGCACTCCCCGCGAGCGCACGCGTCGTCGCCTCCGCAACGGCGAAGTCGTCGCGGACGCCGCGGGTGCGGCTTCCCAGCCGACAGAGGCCCCGTCGACAAGCTCAGGGACCACGACAAGCTCAGGGACCGAGGACGCTCCGGCGCGTCGCCGTCGTCGCCGGGGTGGCCGTGGGCGGGGCGGTTCCAGCGCTGCTGCCTCGGAGTCCTGAACCGCCTGTTGTCCTGAACACAGCCCGCGAACTGTGCGCCGACGAGGCGCGACAGGTGCAGGCCTCCCTCGGGCGGCGCGCCGTTCAGGGTGATCCCACCGCGCTCGCCGGTGAACGTCGTGGTGCCGATGGTCACCGACTGGCCGTCGGACAACACCACCGACTCGGCGTTCGGGTTGATGAACAGCGCGTCGTCGGTGCACTGGGCGTCGGACTCCACGCCCGCACGGAACTCGTAGATCGGCATGCCCCGCGTGCACGGGACGTCGTGGATCGGGAAGCCGGCCTGGCAACCGACGACCGCGGTTCCGTCGGGCTCGGTGACGACCCCGCACCAGACATCGTCGGCGGCGTTCCTCAGGTAGTGATTGCCCGAGTGCGCGAAGGTCTCGGCCGTGATCGTCGCGGCCGCGGCCGGACTGTCGTGCTGGCTGACGTGCTGGGCGAGGCGGGTGCGGCGGGCTGCGACGCACACCCGACCAAGGACAGCCCGGCGAGGACGAGTGCGGTGACCACGGCGGAACGGAACATCGAAGACGTCCGCCGAAGCGGGAGTGGTGGCCCAGCAAGCGCTGGATACCTCTCTCACGGACGACGGACCCGCCAGGTTGCCCCGCACATGGTAAGAGTTTCCTGAACCCAGCACTCCCGCCGGCTACTCCCCCACCTCACCGTCGACGGATTCACGCAGCAGGTCGGCATGACCGTTGTGGCGGGCATACTCCTCGACCATGTGCACCAGCACCCACCTCAGTGACACCCAGTCGGGGCCCAGGGCGTAGGTCTCGTCCAGCGCGTCGGAGCCGTGGTCGGCCAGTTCCTCGGCGACCACCGCGCGCGAGCGCTCCACGGCCTCCGACCACACGTCGAGGAGGTCGTCCGCGGAGTCCTCGGCGGCACTGTTCCAGTCCCAGTCCGGGTCGTCGTCCCACGCCACGTCGGCGAACGGAGCCGAAGGGAGGGCGTCCGACACGATCACGCCGAACCAGTCACGGGCAGGATGTTAGGGCCATTCTCGCCGGCCACAGCCTCGCCTCGCCGGTCAGAACCGGTCGGGCTCCTCGGCGTTGAACCACAGGGGCCGCACGCCGGTGACCCCGTCGAAGCGCAGCCGGATCCTGTCGAACCCGGCGCCGGTGTTGGGGACCACGTCGGTGGCGTGCGTCGCGAACAGCAGTCCGAGTTGTTCGGCGGCATCCCCGGAGCGCTTGCGTTGCTGACGCAGGTATCGACGGCCGTCCACCGTCAGCGCCAGGTCGGTGCCCGCATGGACGATGAGGTCGACCTGCTCCTCCGATGAGTTGCGGCCGTAGGCCAGACGCAGCGCGGTCGGCACGTCGCCGTACCCGAACGGGATGCGCTCGCGGCCCAGCGGTTCGCGACCGCTCCGTTCCCTGACCACGGACGCCGCACGGTCCGCCTCCGCCTCCACCGCGGCCCACCAGGCCGACGAGGGCTCGACGTCCGCCAGCCCGGTCCCGGCCGCACGCTCGGCCAGCGCCGACACCAGGCGGGGGGCCTCCGCCTCGGCGAAGCCCCCGAACACGTCTTGCTCGACACCCAGCTCGTTGGTCGCGCGGACGGCCACGACGGGTGTCGCGCGGCCCTCCACCCGGCCCGTGCCCACCGAGAGGACATCACTCCAAGCGCGGCGGCGTCCGAGCGGGGTGGAGTAGCCCACCTCGTCGAGACGCACCATCCCCTGCCCCAGGCCTTCCAGCGCCAGCACGACCGCCATGACCAGGAACGGTGCGGTGATCAGCACCAGCACCCCCGAGTCGATGTGCGGCGCTTGGATGAACCCGATGACCGAGGCCACGGTGCCCACGCCGAACACCAGCACGCCGACGGCGCCCCAGAAGGCCCGCCACCCCGACCTGCGCGAGACGACCCACGTCGCCTCGGAAGCCGACATCAGTAGACCATGCCCATCGCCTGCCGCACCTCGGCCAGCGTGGCATCGGCGACCGCGTTGGCGCGCTCGTTGCCCGCGCGCAGCACCTGCGCGATGTGGCCCCGCTCTGCCTCCAGCTCAAGCCGACGGGCCCGGATGGGCGCGAACTTCTCGTTCAGTACCTCCGTGAGGTACTTCTTCAGGCCGCCACCACCGCCGTCGCCGATCTCCTCGGCGATCTCGACCGGGGAGCGGTCGGCACACAGGCCGGCCAGCGTCAGCAGGTTCGCGACGGCCGGACGACCAACCGGGTCGAACGTGATGCGGCGATCGGAGTCCGTGACCGCCCGCTTGATCAGCCTGGCGGTCTCGTCCGCGGTCATCCGCAGCTCGATGGTGTTGCCCTTGGACTTGCTCATCTTGGTGCCGTCCATGCCCAGGATCAGCGACCCCGAGCTCAGCAGCGCGTCAGCCTGCGGAAAGATCGGGCGCGCGGGGTCGACGCGGCCGTAGCGCTCGTCGAAACGGCGTGCGACCACGCGGGTCTGCTCCAGGTGCGGCAGCTGGTCCTTGCCGACGGGCACGAGGTTGGCCTTGCAGAACAGGATGTCGGCGGCCTGGTGCACCGGGTAGGTGAGCAGCAGGCCCGACATGGGGCGTCCGGCGGTGGCTTCGTGCTCGGCCTTCACGGTGGGGTTGCGGTAGAGCTCGGAGTCGGTCACCAGCGACAGGAACGGCAACATCAGCTGGTTCAGCGCGGGGATCGCCGAGTGGGCGAAGATCGTGGTCCGGGCCGGGTCGATGCCCACGGCCAGGTAGTCGGTCACCAGCGAGCGCACGCGGTCGCCGATCTCGCCGACGCCGTCGCGGTCGGCGATGACCTGGTAGTCGGCGACGAGCACGAAGGTCTCCACCCCGGCGTCCTGCAGGGCGACGCGGTTGGCCAGCGACCCGAAGTAGTGGCCGATGTGCAGGTGCCCGGTGGGCCGGTCGCCGGTCAGCATTCGGAACTCCGAGGGGTCCTTGGCGATCTGCGCCTGGATGGCGCGGCTGCGCTCCTCCGAGCGCCGCAGCGACGCCTCGGACGTGGACGCCGCGAGGGCGTCGGCAGCGTCGGTTCCGGTCTCGGTCGCCTCGGCGGTGACCTGCTCGGTCATGGGTTCTCTCCTTGGTTCCAGACTGCCCCACGACCTTACCGTGCGCTCAGGGGTGCCCCCCGCGCGCCCGGATCCGCCGGACGAGCTCGGCGTACACGTCCGGGTCGGTCAGCCCGGCCCCCAGCGGGTTGTTGCGCTTGCCCAGGCCGTGGTGGTCGCTCGAGCCCGTCGCCAACAGGCCCAACCGGGACGCCACCGCCCGCAGGTCCGCGCGGGTTGCGGCGTCGTGGTCGGGGTGGTCGACCTCGACGCCCTCCAGTCCGTACTCGTTGACGAGCTCGGCCAGGTACTGCTCGGGGAGGTCCCCGCGGCGTCCACGGCCCCACGGGTGAGCCAACACCGCGACCCCGCGTGCCCGCTGCACCAGCTCGATGGCCCGCGTCAGGTCGGTGGAGTACCGGTCCACGTAGGCCGGCCCGCCCTCGTACAACCAGTGCCGGAACGCCTCGTCCCGGTGGGCCACGTACCCCTTCGCGACCAGCGCGTCCGCGATGTGGGGGCGTCCGAGCGACGTACCGGACGCCTGGGCCAGCACGTCCTCGACCGTCAGGGGCATCCCCAGCTCGGTCAACCGGGCGACCATGCCGGGCACCCGGTCGGACCGCCCGACCCGGACCCGTGCCAGCTCGTCGAGCAGTTCCTCGTCGTGCGGGTCGCAGCCGTAGCCGAGCAGGTGGACCGACGCGCCGTCCTTCTCCGTGGAGAACTCCAGCCCCGCCAGGACCTCGATGCCCGCGGCCTGACCGGCCAGTCTGGCCTCCCGCAGGCCGTCGAAGGTGTCGTGGTCGGTCAGGCCGATCACGTCCAGCCCCTCCGCGGCCGCCTTGCTGACCAGCTGCGTCGGCGTGTCCGTCCCGTCGGAGACGAGCGTGTGGGTGTGCAGGTCGATGCGCATCACGCCAGCAACGCCCTGATCCGGCGCAGGGCCACCGACATCCGCGCCAAGGTCGCCGGCTCCGACGTGATCTCGGCCAGCTCGGACGCCTCACGCCCAACCCCCCCGGCCGCCTCCGACCACGTGGTCAGGGCGACGAGGCCGTCATCCTCGTTCGGGGAGGTCTCCAGGACGGCAGCCACGAGGTCGGAGTGGAGCTTGATCAGGTCGTCGCGCAGCGCAGCGCGGGCCATGGTGTCCCACCGGCTGGTGCGGGGCAGCTCACCGACCCGCTCGTGCACCCTGTCCAGGCCCAGGTCGGCGGCGAACGCGAAGAAGACCTGCTCGACCGTCTCCAGGGGGCGTCCGAGCTTGGTGGCGAGGTCGACGATCGTGAGTGCGAGGTGCAGGTAGGGCGCCTGGGCCGCCGTCCGGGCCAGGTCCTCGGGGACGCCCACTCCCCGCAGTTCCGCTGCTCGGGCCTCGGCCCGTTCGCGCTGCATCGGTGTGGCGAACCGCCCGAAGGAGGCGCTCACCTGCGCCACGGCATCGGTGAACACGGCCGCCTCGCCCTTGATGTCGAGTTCCCCGCGCCGGTGCTGCAGCAACCACCGCACGGCCCGCTCGATCATCTGCTGCAGGCTGACCCGAACACCCAGCTCGACCTCGGCGGGCAGGCCCAGACCCGACAGGGCCATCTCGTGGCGCGCGACCCCGAAGATCGTGCGTGCGGCCAGCTGGGCCCGAACGATCTTGTCGATGTCAGAGCTCGTCTCCTCGGCCAGCCGGCTGAACGCGGTGATGCCCTGCGAGTTCACGAACCGGTTGACGGTGACCATGGTCACGATCTCCCGCTTCAGCGGGTGCGCCTGCAGCGCCTCGGCGAACCGCTCCTCGCGCAGTGGCTTGGGGAAGTACGTCACCAACCGGTCGGCCAGGTAGGGGTCATCGGGCAGGGACGAGGCGACCACCAGCTTCTCCAGGTGGATCTTCGTCCAGGCCAACAGGGACGCCAGTTCGGGCCGGGTGAGCACCTCACCCTCGGCGATCCTCCGCTCCATCTCGTCGCGACTCGGCAGGGCCTCCAACCTGCGGTCGAGCAGGCCGATGTCCTCCAGCGACCGCATCCACGCCTCTTGGGCGGCGGCGGTCGACGGGTCCTGCGCCTGCTCGGTCGACAGGGCGATGTTCTGGTCGACGTTGTGGGCCAGCACCAGCTGGGCCACCTCGTCGGTCATGGACGCCAACAGCTCCACCCGGTCGTCGGCACCGAGTCGGCCCGAGGCCACCTCGGGCTGCAGCAGCACCTTGATGTTGACCTCGTGGTCGGAGGTGTCCACGCCCGCGGAGTTGTCGATGAAGTCGGTGTTGACCCGACCGCCGGCCTGCGCGAACTCGATGCGGCCCTGCTGGGTCCAGCCCAGGTTGCCGCCCTCGCCCGCGATCCGCGCGCGGACCTCGCCGCCATTGACGCGCACCGCGTCGTTGGCCTTGTCCCCCGCGTCGGCGTGTGTCTCGGACGCCGCCTTCACGTAGGTGCCGATGCCACCGTTCCACAGCAGGTCCACCGGCGCCAACAGGATCGCCCGGATCATCTCGGTGGGCGTGAGGGCCGTGACGCCGGCGTCCAGCCCGAGGGCCTCACGCACCTGGGGACTGACGGGGATCGACTTGGCATCGCGGGAGTACACCCCGCCGCCCTCGCTGATCAGGGCCTTGTCGTAGTCGGCCCACGTCGACCGCGGCAGCTCGAACAGGCGCTTGCGCTCGGCCCACGACGTGGCGGCGTCGGGGTTGGGGTCGAGGAAGACGTGCATGTGGTTGAACGCGCCCACCAGCCGCGTGTGCTGCGAGAGCAGCATGCCGTTGCCGAAGACATCACCGGCCATGTCGCCGATGCCGACGCAGGTGAAGTCCTCGGTCTGGCAGTCGACGCCCAGCTCGTAGAAGTGGCGCTTCACCGATTCCCACGCGCCGCGCGCGGTGATGCCCATGCCCTTGTGGTCGTAACCCACCGACCCGCCCGAGGCGAAGGCGTCCCCGAGCCAGAAGCCGCGCTCGGTCGAGATGCGGTTGGCGATGTCGGAGAAGGTCGCGGTGCCCTTGTCGGCGGCGACGACCAGGTAGGTGTCGTCGCCGTCGTGGCGCACGACGTCCGGCGGGGGGACGACCTGGCCGTCGACGAGGTTGTCGGTGAGGCTCAGCAGCGAGCTGATGAAGATCTCGTAGCAGGCCACGCCTTCGGCCAGCCAGGCGGCACGGTCCACGCGCGGGTCGGGCAGTCGGAACGGCACGAACCCGCCCTTGGCACCCACCGGGACGATGACGGTGTTCTTCACCATCTGGGCCTTGACCAGCCCGAGCACCTCGGTGCGGAAGTCCTCGGCGCGGTCGGACCACCGCAGGCCGCCGCGCGCCACCGCCCCGTAGCGGAAGTGGACGCCCTGCACGCGCGGGCTGTAGACGAAAATCTCGTGGGCAGGACGCGGCTCGGGCAGGAGGTCGAGCTCGCGCGGGGCGAGCTTGAAGGCGAGCGCCGGACGATCCGCGGCGAACGCGTTGGTGCGCTGGATGGCGCGCAACACCGCCACGAACATGCGCAGGATGCGGTCCTGGTCGAGGCTGTCGACCGCATCGAGCGCCCGCAGGATCTCGCCCACCTCGCTGTCGAAGTCCTCGTCGCGGGCGAGGTCGGTGGCGTGCTGCTGCGGGTCGAACCGTGTCTCGAAGGCCACGACCAGCGCTGCCGCGATGTCGGGGTTGGCGTTCAGCGCAGCCGCCACGTACAGCTGGCTGTAGGGGATGCCGGCCTGCTGCAGGTAGCGGGCGATCCCCCGCAGCCAGGTGACCTGCTCCCACGTCAGCGAGGCGGTCATCACCAGGCGGTTCAGCTTCCCGGCGTGCGCGTGGCCCTGGTACGACGCCTGGAAGGCGTCGGCGAAGCGTTCGCGGTCGGCCATCGTCCAGTCGGCCAGGGTCTGCCCAGGGGGCAGGTTGAAACCGAAGTCGTAGACGTGGACCGGTGTGCCCCGCAGGTCCCACGTGAACGGGCGCTCGTCGATGACCTCGACGCCGAGGGCGTCCAGGTGCGGCATGACTTGCGACAGCGACATGGTCGCCCGCGTGATCACCTTGAAACGCAGGTCGACCGGGTCGTCGTCGACGTCGGGCTGGTACAGCGCGAACTTGAGGTCCTCGGGGCCGGCCAGGGCATTGGCGAGTTCGAGGTCGAGCAGGGCCTGTCGGGCGGTGAAGGCCTCCTCGTAGCCCTCACCGAACTCGACGCCGCGCTGCTCGGCGGGCAGCACGTCGGCGACCTCGTTGAACTCGTCGTCCCAGTTGCGGGCGGCGCGAGCCACCTCGGCCTCCAGCGCGTCGAGGTCCACGTCGGGCTCGGGGCGGTCCTCGGGCAGCTTCACGATGAGCAGCAGGCGCGCCATGGTGCTCTCGTTGACCAGGGCGCGGAAGTCGACGGCCTCCGCGCCCAGCCGGTCCGTGATCAGCTGGGTGATCCGCTCGCGCGTGACCGTCCGGTAGCGATCACGAGGCACGTAGACGAAGCACGACCAGAACCGGCCGTGGGGGGCCCGCTGCACGATGAGGCGCGTGCGGCGCCGCTCCTGCACCGTGGCGATGCGCCGGACGAGCGAAACCAGGTCGTCGACGCTGTCGGCGAACCAGTTGTCCCGCGGCAGCGACGCCATGGCCTCGCGCGCGAGTTGGCCGGTGTGCGAGGCGGGCTCCAGGTCGAGCGACTCCCACACCCAGGCCGCCTTGTCCCTCACCAGTGGAATGGACTCGACCGGGTCGGAGTAGGCGCGGGAGGACCACAGGCCCAGGAAGCGGCGCTCCCCCACCAGCTCGCCCTCGGGGGTGAAGGTGCGCACGCCGACATAGTCCAGGTAGCCGGGCCGGTGCACCGGGGAGGGCCGGGAGTCCTTCGTCACCACCAGTACCTCGGGGTGCTCGGTGATGTGGTGGGCGTGGAACGGGTCCTCGACCTCCCCGCGCAACAGGCCGAGGCCGCTCCCGGGGACCGGGGTGAAGGTGTCACCATCGACCGTGTACTCGCGATGGCCGAGGAACTCGAAGTGGTCGTCGAGCATCCAGCGCAGCAGGTCGGCGATGCGCTGCACCCAGTCCGCCTCGATGGGTTGGCCCCCGGCATCCACATGGGCGATCGCGTCCCGCAGGCGCTCACGCATGGCCTCGGCGTCCTCGTGGGCCACACGGGCGGCGAGGAGTCCGTCTCGGATCCGGGCGACGGTTGCGGCACCCAGTTCGTCGGCGGCGGTGCCCAGCGGCGGGTAGGCCTCGACGGTCAGCCATGACTCCGGCGTCCCCGTGCCTCCCGGGCCGGACGCCGACGTGAGCGAGCCGTCCGCCGCCCGTTCGACGTGCAGGATCGGGTGGCGGAGCGAGCGCACGGTCCAGCCCACCTCGTCGAGGGCCATGCTCACGGTGTCGACGATGAAGGGCCGGTCGTCGGTGACGACCTGGATGATCGTGGAGCCCCCGGCGCTCCAGCCGTTGGTGGCCTGGTCGGGAGTGACGAGCTCCACCGCGTCGGTGCCGGGTTCGCGCACCCCACCCAGCCGGCGGTGCGCGGACGCCAGGTGCCCGGCAAGTTCAGGTTCTGCCGGCTCGGCGTCCTGGCCGTGGTAGGCAGCGAGGAAGTGGTCGTCGGTGGTCTGGACGTCGGGTGACATGTCGGTGGCGCTCCTTTGCGTCGTCACAACGTGGCCCACCCTATTGCGCGGCGCGCGGGGTGGGGCTGGTCCGGGTCGATCGTGTCGTCGGGATAATCGTCGTCATGCAGTTGAACCATCGCCAGGAGTTCCCGGCGCCACCCGAGCGGGTGTTCGCCATGCTCACCGATGAGGACTTCCTCCGTCACGCCGCGGTCCGGATGGGCTC
>CALMPQ010000123.1 GCA_937872005.1 uncultured Propioniciclava sp. | reverse complement strand
GCCCTAGTCAAGCGCCCCTCAACCCCCAAGAACACGAAACGTGAGCCAAGTCGGGATCGTTCCTTTCGAGGCGAACTTGGCCGACGCTGCTGACGATTTTGAACCTCTCGTTAGTGCCCCGATCGCAACCATCAATAGGGAGTTGACAAGGGCTTCGACGGCCAGCGGGCCTCGAATTCCGGGGCAGGTGTGGAACTCGGGTCAGGAGGATGGTTTCGACCGCCTTACTCCATGACCTGAGTTGGACCTCTGCAGCGGATTTCGGGGTTTCGGCCATGTATCGCGGCTAGTCAGTCGCATTTGGGCGTCGGGTTCGGGGCACTAAAGGCTTGGTAGGATCGCCCGGTGAGCCCGTTCCTGCGGAAGGTGAAGACCGCTTCGGGGGCCACTGCGGTGCAAATCGTCGAGAAGCGTCATGGGGTCCGCACGATCCTGGAGCACCTCGGGTCCGCCCATGATGAGGCCGAGTTGGCGGCGTTGATGCGGGTCGGCCACGACAAGCTGCACGCGAACCAGCCGGCGCTGGAGTTGCCCGGCGAGCGGGGGGTGCGGCCGGGGGTGGCGGTCATCGAGGGGAAACGCTCCCAACTATTGGTCGACGTGGTCCGTGACTCGTGGGGACGACTCGGGTTCGACGCCATCGAGGATGAGGCGTTCTTCCAGCTGGTGCTAGCGCGTCTGGTGGAGCCCACGTCGAAGCTGGACAGCTTGCGGGTCATCGCGGAGCTCGGGCTGGTGCCGGTGCACCTGTCCACGGTGAAACGCTGCCTGAAACGCTGTGCTGACAAGGGCTATCGCGACAAGATCGCGCAGGCGTGTTTCCAGCATGTGTGGTCCGAACAGGGCGGTGATGTGTCCCTGCTGTTATACGACGTCACGACGTTGTACTTCGAGACCGACACCGAAGACGACCTCCGCAAGGTCGGGTTCAGCAAGGAACGTCGGGTCGACCCACAGATTGTGGTCGGCCTGCTCGTGGACCGCACGGGCCACCCGTTGGAGATTGCCTGCTTCGAGGGCAACAAGGCCGAAACGCACACGATCATCCCGGTCATCAAAGCGTTCCAGCAGCGGCACGGTGTGGCCGACATGGTGGTCGTCGCCGACGCCGGCATGCTGTCCGGGGCGAACCTGAAGGCGATCGACGAGGCCGGGTTGCGGTTCATCGTCGGGTCCCGCGTCGTCAAGGCCCCGCACGACCTGGCCAAGCACTTCCGCTGGCACGGCACTGCGTTCACCGACGGCCAGGTCATCGACACGATCACGATGCGCTCCACCGCCCCCGACCCCAACCGCGTGAAGACACGCGCCGAGCCGGTGTGGGACCCCGCGGTGCATCCCACGGCGTGGCGAGCCGTGTGGCAATACTCGGCCAAGCGAGCAGCCCGGGACACACGCACCCTGGCGCTGCAACGCAACCGCGCCCAGGCCGTCGTCGACGGTGACAAGCCGGCCAAGAAGGTCCGGTTCGTGAAGACCACCGGCCAGCAGGCGAGCTTGGACGAGGCCTCCCTCGCCCGCGCGGAGGCCCTGGTCGGTTTGAAGGGGTACGTCACCAACATCACCGCTGCAGTCATGCCCGCAGCCGAGGTCATCGCCAGCTACCACGACCTGTGGCACGTCGAGCAGTCGTTCAGGATGTCGAAGAGCGACCTCGCCGCCCGCCCGATCCACCACCGGCTGAAGGACTCGATCGAGGCCCACCTCACCATCGTGTTCACCGCGCTCGCCGTCGCCCGCGACCTGCAAGCCCGTAGCGGGTGGTCGCTGAAGAAGATCGTCCGTGGACTACGCCCGTTGCAGCAGGTCACCATCCAACTCGGTGGTCAACGACTCGACGCCGAACCCGCCATCCCCGACGACATCGCCGAACTACTCACCGCCCTCCATCGAGGGCACTA
>CALMPQ010000122.1 GCA_937872005.1 uncultured Propioniciclava sp. | reverse complement strand
CGAACAGCCAGTTGGCGAGCGCAACGGGGTCGGAGCCGTCGGGAACCTCAGTCATGCAGGCAGCCTAGACGGCCCCGACCCCGGGGTGATCAGCGCCCGCAGTGCGCCTGCACGAGGTCGAGCTTGTAGTAGCGACCGTTGTGGGTCACATCGCTCCACACGTTGATGCACTTGCCCGACGTGTTGTGCACCCGGACGGCACCCGCGTAGTAGCGGTAGGAGCCGGTGTCCTGGGCGTACGCGTAGTTGTTGGCGGGCACCTCGAGCTTCACGCGCATGGAGGTGGTCTTGCCGCTGTTGTTGATGAGCTTGACGCAGTTGGTGCCGCCCGAGGACGTGCTGTAGTAGACCTCGAGCTTGAAGGGCGCACCGCTGGGGTAGTTGTACGTGGTCTTGGCGCCCGAGCACGACGTACCGACGCTGGTGCCCACCGGAGAACGGTCGAAGACGGCGTGGGCGTCGGTGACGGTCGGGGCGAGCAGGGCGAGGCCGCCGGCCGCGATCAGGGCGAACCGGGTGAGGCGCATGCGAAGGGACATGTCTTCTCCTTGGGGGTGAGGGGGTGGCGGGGGTGCCACCCGAAACCTACGGAAGGCCCCCGACCCGCGCAATGGGGAGCACTCCCCGCCGGCATGCCATGCTGACGTCATGCGCCTGCCCACACCCCGCACGCCCGACCCGGCCGACGCCCCGCCGCTGCGGTGGGGCGTGCTCGCGCCCGGCGGCATCGCCGCGACGATGGTCGAGGCCCTGCACCGGTTCACCCGCCAGCGCGTCGTGGCCGTGGGGTCGCGCTCGCCCGAGCGCGCCCAGGCGTTCGCCGACCGGTTCGGCATCGACCGGGCCTACTGCTCGTACGAGGCGCTGGTCGATGACCCCGACGTCGACGCGATCTACGTCGCCTCGCCCCACTCGCACCACCGCGACCATGCGCTGCTGGCGATCGAGGCGGGCAAGCACGTGTTGGTCGAGAAGGCCTTCACCCGCAACGCCGCCGAGGCCCGCGAGGTCGTGGACGCCGCCCGCACCGCCGGCGTCGCCTGCGTCGAGGCGATGTGGACGCGGTTCCTGCCGTCGATGGATGTGGTGCGCCAGCTGCTGGCGTCGGGGGCGTTGGGCCAGGTCGAGACCGTGACCGCCGACCATGGGCAGTGGTTCGCGGTCGACCCGGCGTCACGGCTGTTCGCACCTGGCCTGGCGGGTGGGGCCCTGCTCGACCTCGGCATCTACCCGATCTCGTTCGCCTCGTTCGTCCTGGGTGCGCCGGCGTCGGTCGGGGCGCGGGGCACCCTCACCGAGACCGGGGTCGACCGGCAGGTCTCGGCGGTGTTCACGTACGACTCGGGGGCCCACGCGCTGGTCTCGACCACCCTTGCCGCCCGGACGCCCACCGTCGCCTCGGTCAGTGGTTCCGAGGCGCGGATCGAGCTGGGTGGGCCGTTCTACGTCCCGGGCGTGGTGCGCCTCGTGACGCGATCGGGGGAGGTGCATGAGTCCGAGCCGCCGGCGATCCAGGGGCACCTCGGGCTGTGCCACGAGGCAGCCCACCTCGCGCAGTTGGTAGCCGAGGGCGCGACTGAGTCGCCGCTGCTCCCGCTGGACGAGACGGTCGCGATCATGGAGACCCTCGATGAGATCCGGGCGCTGGTCGGCGTCCGGTACCCGGGGGAGTAGTCAGCGCAAGCGTGCGAGCAGGGCCTCGGGGCGCCGGCGGAAGGCCTCGATGTCCTCGGTGCCGGCCGTGAGGCCCTCGAGCACCGAGGTGAGCACGGCGTTCACCGGGGTCGGGACGCCCACCCGCGCGCCGTGCCGGACCACCGCCCCGTGGAGGAAGCCGACCTCGGACCGGCGGCGTCCGGCATGCAGGTCGATGTGGAGCGACGGCATCTTGTGGCCGCGCGACCCGCCCAGCAGGCGGGTGTAGAGGGGGCGCGTGATGAGGCGGGGCACGCGGTCGGCGGTGAAGGCGAGGAGACGGACGGGCGTCCCGGGCAGGTCGACGGGCGCGTGGCCCAGGGCGCGCATCACGGCGAGGCACTCGCGCATCGACGCGGTCTCGACGGCATGCAGGCGGGGGTCGGCGAAGACCCGGCCCACCGGCAGGTCGAGGATCGCCGACACCGCCGACCCCTGCAGGTTGGTCAGCAGCTTCGACCACTTCATGGGCCCGGCCTCGCGGAACGCCTTCGCGGCGAGACCGGCGGCGTCGAGGGCGGCGACGAGGCCCTCGGCGAGGGGGTGGCCCAGGGCGATGCCGACGCCGCGGCGCTTCTCCTCGACCACGTGGCCGACGCCGGGCTTGCCGATGGCGGTGGTCACCGTGCCGGCGATGACGCGCTCGGCGCCGAGGCGGGCGGCGATGGTGGGCTCGTTGTCGACGCCGTTCTGCAGGGAGAGGATCGTGGGCACGGGGCGCCCGGTGGCGAGGAGCTGGTCGACGGCCTCGGCGGTGTCGAACGACTTGAGGGCGAAGACGGTGACATCCCAAGCGCCGGCGTCGAGGGCCTCGGCGGCGTGGGTGAAGAGGGTGACGTCGCGCACCCGGCGCGTGCCGGGGGCGGTTTCGACGGTCAGCCCCTCGCGCGCGATCTGCTCGGCCGGGCCGGGCTGCTCGATGAAGGCGACCTCGTGGCCGGAGGCGGCCAGCGATCCGCCGATGTAGGTGCCGATCGCGCCCGCGCCCAGGAAGAGGAACCTCACACGGACACCCTACTCACCACGGGCTCCGCCGCCCGGTCAGCCTCGGTGACGATCGTGGACGCCGTGGCCGCCCGCGCCGGGAAGTCGCGGGTGTAGCGCTCGAGCCAGGCCGCGGCGAAGCCCTCGGCGTCGGCTCGTGGGACCAGCGCCCACACCGAGCCGCCGAAGCCCGCGCCGAAGGCCGAGACCGCAGCAGCCCCCAGCTGGCGGGCCGACGCCGCGAGGGCGACCGTCTCGGGAACCTGGTTGCCCAGCAGCGCCTCGGCGAGGAGCTGCGAGTCGGCCGAGACCGCGCCGAAGCCGGCCAGGTCGCCGCGCTCGAGGGCGTCGGCGGCGGCGGGCACGAAGAGCTCGGACTCCTGCACGAAGTGGTCCACGCGCGTGCGCAGCGCCTCGTCACCGACGGCGGCCATCAGCCGCGTCACGGCGTCGGGGGCCGAGCGCACGGCGGCGGCCAGCGAGCGGTCGGCGCGGCCGGTGGCCTCGTTCCAGCGGGCGAGCGAGGCGGCGATCGCGTCGGAGGCGCGGTTGTAGTCGGCCAGCGCGGCGCCGGTCTTCTCGGCGCTCACGCCGCTGACGGCGATGACGAAGACGTAGCCGTCGGGCAGGGGCACGTGCCGGTGGTGCGCGACCGGGTCGAACCCGAACTGGCCCAGCCGGCCGGGCAGGGAGCACAGCATGCCGGTGTGGTCCTCGGAGCCGCCGCGGGTGCCCACGCCGGCGTGGCCGACGAGCGACCGATAGGTCGAGCCGTTCTCGACCGAGGCCAGGTACGACGCCCAGGCCAGGCGGTCGTCCCCGAGCTCGGACGCCCAGAGCTCGGTCTCGCGCAGCCCGGCAAGGTCGGCCAGGGCGAGCGCCGAGGCGACGACCAGCGCCGAGGACGAACTCATCCCCGACGCCAGCGGCAGGTCGGAGGAGAAGGTCAGCTCGGCGGGCGGTAGCTCGCCGAAGTTGGCGCGCAGGCGGTTCCAGGCGGTGGCGACGTAGCGTCCCCAGTGGCCGGCGGGCAGGCCGGGGTCCACGCCCCGGGTGAGGCAGACGGCGCCCGGGAAGGCGGCCGAGTGGGCACGCAGGCCCAGGCCCGCGGCGTCCGGGTCGGTGAGGGGACGGGCGGTGACCGTGATGCCCCGGCTGGCTGCCCCGACGAGGACGTTGCCGCCCGCGTAGTCGGTGTGCTTGCCGAGGACCTCGATCCGCCCGGGGACGCGCCAGCTGGCTTCGACAGGCTCAGCCATCGGGGTCACAGGCGCACCTCGGAACCGGTCAGCAGGGAGGCCACCCAGGCCACGTCGCCGCGCGAGGAGAGGTCGAGGACGCCGTCGTCGGAGGGGAGCACGGCGAACCGTTCGCACTCTTCGATGAGGAGGCGCACCGCGTCCACGATCTCGACCAGGTCGCCGGCTTCGTCGACGGTGAGCGCGGCGAACGCGGTCATCCGGTCGGCGGGGATGTTGGAGTTGGCGACCAGCCCCGCCGGGGTGAACCCGATCGTCGCAGAGCCGTCGGTGCGGGCGAGGGCGGCGAGGGCGTCCGTGGGGTAGAGGTTGTCACCGTTGATCACCACGACCTGGTCGTCGCCGGCGAACCAGTGGGCCGCGGCGACCGCGTCGGCGGTGCCGCGGGGCTCGGCCTGGATGGTGTAGAAGATCTCGATCCGCTCCAGGTCGAGGGAGTCGTAGTAGTCGCGCACCGCGGTGTGCTCGGGGCCGATGACCAGGCAGACCTGGGTGAGCCCGGCGTCGGCGAGGCGGCTCAGCGAGTGGTCGAGGAAGGGCCGCCCGCCGAGCGGCATCATCGCCTTCGCCCCGGACGCCGCGGCCACGGCCTGGTCGGGGGTGAGCTGGGCGGCGGCGTCCTTCTTCATGCGCGAGCCGAGCCCGCGCGCCATGACGACGGCTTTGGTAGTGGCCATGTCAGCCCTCCAGGGAGTAGTGGTCGGCAATGGTGGTGGCGAGGGCCTCGGCATCCTCGAGGTGCTTCGACTCGACGAAGACGCGCAGCACGGGCTCGGTGCCCGAGAAGCGGATCGTGGCCCAGCCGCCGTTGGTGAAGTAGATCTTGGCGCCGTCGTCCCAGGTGACGCGGTCGACCGCCCAGCTGCCGTGGACCTCGGCGAAGTCGGGCAGGTCCTGGTGGACGAACACGCGGTCCTGCAGCTCGGCGCGGCGCTCGGGGGTGAAGGAGTAGGCCTTCTCGACCATCTCGAGCTTGCCGTAGCGGGACTTGATGTCGGCCCACAGCTCGGAGAGCTTCTTGCCGGAGGCGGCCACCATCTCGACCAGGAGCGAGCCGGCGTAGATGCCGTCCTTGCCGGCGATGTGGCCCCGCACCGTGAGGCCGCCGGAGGACTCACCGCCGATCACGGCGTCCGTCTCGGCCATCTTGGCGGAGATCCACTTGAACCCGACCGGGACCTCGTGGCACTCCTCGCCGTGCGCGGCTGCGACGCGGTCGAGCAGGTGGGTGGTGGACATGTTACGGACGGCCGGGCCCGTCCAACCCTTGCCGGTGAGCAGGTACTCGTAGAGCAGCACGAGGATCTGGTTGGGGTGCAGGAACTGGCCGGTGTCGTCGATGATGCCCAGCCGGTCGGCGTCGCCGTCGGTGGCGATGCCGAGGTCGGCCTTGCGCTCGAGGACGGTCTGGCGCAGGTGCTCGAGCGTGCCCTGGCTCGGGGAGGGCATCCGCCCGCCGAACAGGGTGTCGTGGCGGTCGTTGATGACGTCGACCTGGCAGCGGGCGGTGTGCAGGATCGTCTGCAGGCTGGTCTGGGCGACGCCGAACATCGGGTCGAGCACGATGTGGAGGTGCCGGTGGCGGATCGTCTCCATGTCGAGCTTGTCGATGATCGCGTCGAGGTACCAGTTGATGCTGGTCTGGACGGTGATGGTGCCGGCTTCGATCGCGTCATCGAAGCGGACGGATCGCACGTCGTCGGTCGTCAGGGTGTTGGTGTGTTCCATGAGGGAGTCGGTGACCTCGGCCTCGGCGTCGCGGCCGCCCTCGGTGAAGACCTTGATGCCGTTGTAGAGGGCGGGGTTGTGCGAGGCGGTGACGGCGATGCCGTAGGGGGTGTCGAGGTCGCGGACGGTCCACATGAACATGGGGGTGGGTGCCGGGCGACCGACGAACGTGACCGGGACGCCGTTGCCCGCGAACACCTCGCACGCCCACTGGGCGGCCTCCTGGGAGAGGAAGCGGCGGTCGAAGCCGACCACGACGCCCCGTTCGGTCACGCCCTCGGCGGCCATGCGGTCACAGAGGCCCCGGATGAGCAGGCGGACGTTGGCCTTGGTGAAGCCGTCCCCGATGATGGCGCGCCAGCCACCCGTGCCGAACTGGATCATGGCTTCAGCCTAGCTTTGGTCGGACTATTTTGAAAGACTGTGACGAAACTATTCTGACGGGTCCGCCGGCGGTAGGCTGGGCGATCATCGTTTCCCGGGAGGTGGCTGGTGCGCACAGCGGCGAGCGCCGACCCGTCATCGGTCCGTCAGTGGAACGAACGGGCGGTCGTCACGGCCCTGCGGGGCGCCGGGACGGTGCGCGTGTCCGAGGTCGCCGCCCAGGTCGGGCTGAGTTCGGCGTCGACGCGCGAGGTGCTGCGGGGGTTGGTGGCCAAGCACTGGGTGGTGGCCGAGGCGCAGAGCAGCGGGGGTGTGGGGCGTCCGGCGAGCATGTACCGGTTGGCCGAGCCGCCGGGCGTGCTGGGCCTCGACGTCGGTGGTCACCGCGTGCGCGGCGTGGTGGACGCCGGGTCGGGTGCGCTGCAGACCCTCGGCGAGGTGCGGATCGGGCCGGGGCGTCCGGGCGTGGAGGCCACGCGGGCGGCCCTGGCCGAACTGCTGGCGGGGGCCGACCTGTCGCGGACGTGGATGACGGGGCTGGCGGTCTCGGGCGTGCTCGACGAGGCGGAGCACCTGACGCGGTCGATGGCGATGACCGACTTCGTGGGGCTCCGGCCGGCCGACGCGCTGGGGGATCTGCTGCCCGGCGCGGTGCTGACGCTGCACGACGCCAAGGCGGCCCTGTGGGCCGAGCGCGTCGAGGGGGCGGCGGCCGGGCGGCGCGATGTGTTGTACGTGCACCTGGGGCGGCGGCCGGCGCTGTCGTTGCTGCTGGCGGGTGAGCTCTACCGCGGCGCGCACGGGTTGGCGGGGGAACTGTCGCTGAACGAGTTGTTGCCCGCGTCGGGTGGGTACGACTGGGTCGAGGCCCAGGGGGACGCCGACGCCCAGGGCCGCGCGCTGGAGCTGGCGGTCGCGGGGGATCCGGTGGCCGTGGCGGGGGCGCAGCGGTTCGTGCTGGACGTCGTGCCCCAGGTGGCCTTCGCCGCCGGTCTGGTCGACCCCGAGCTCGTGGTGCTGGGCGGCCCCTTGGGCCCGGTCGTCGCGCCGGTGCTCGACCGGATGCGCGCCGAGGTCGGTCGCCGGTTGGACACGCCCCCCGATGTCGCCGTCGCGGCGCTGGACGAGTACGCCACCGCGCGTGGCGCCGTGCACCTCGCGCGCGAGAGGTTGTGGACCCAACTCCTCGACACCCCCGGTCCGTTGCCGCGCCTGGAGCGGGCCTCCTTGGTTGGTTAGGGCTTGGTCGAATTGCACACCCAGGGGGTGTGGATGGCGACCAGATGCCAAAGGATGATTGTCCACAGGGACGAAAACTGGGTGACGGGATCTCGGCGACGGTGCCAACAATCTCGGGCATGACGACGTTCACGTTTCCCGAGATCCCTGGCCAGCGAGGGATGGCCACAACCCGACAACTCCTCGAAGCGGGTGCCACGCTCAACCAGTTGCAGCACCTCGCGAGGACGGGCCACCGCGTCCTGCGCACCGTCTACGCGCGCAACCCGGGCCCCATCCCTGAGGCTGACCGGTTCGTGGCGGGGTCCCTCTGGGCGGGGCAACCTTCGTCGGCACGGCCAACTTCGAGCAGGTGCTCACCCTGCCTGCGCTATGGTCGGGGCTGGGCCGGGCGGTGCTCTTCGGGGCGTTCCAGATCCCCGTCATGATCGGTCTGGCGCTCACGCTGGCGCTGCTGCTCGATTCCGCCGTGGTGCGGCGCCCCGGGGTGTTCCGGCTGGCGTACTTCCTGCCGTTCGCGATCCCCGGCATGGTGGCGGCCCTGCTGTGGACCTACATCTACTCGCCGCGGCTGTCACCCATCAACCAGGTGCTCGAGCCGCTGGGTGGGGGCATCGACGTCTTCTCGCCGCAGCTGATCCTGGGGTCGATGGCGAACATGACCACCTGGACGTTCGCCGGCTACAACATGCTGATCTTCCTCGCGGCGCTGCAGGCGATCCCGCGCGAACTGTACAAGCCGCCCGGATCGATGGGGCGTCCGAGTGGCGGATCGTCACCCAGGTGAAGATCCCGATGGTCGCGCCCGCCGCGATGCTCGCGGTGCTGCTGTCGATCATCGGCCCCGTGCAACTGTTCAACGAGCCGACGGTGCTGGCGACCGTGAACCCGTGGATGGGCAAGGACTTCACCCCGATGATGCTGGCCTACAACGCCGCGACGGGGCAGACCGTCCCGTCGGGGTCGGGCCCTCCTCGTCCAGGGCATAGTGCTCGCGGGGCTGCTGTTCCCGGTGGCGTTGATGACCGTGCCGCTGTACCTGATGTTCACCTCGATGGGGCTCGTCAACACCCGTGGGCGGTCATCATCCCGTCGTGCGTGTCGCCGTTCGGCGTGTTCCTGGGGCGCATCTACGTCGAGGCGTCGGTGCCCGACGAACTGCTCGAGGCCGCCCGGTTGGACGGGGCGTCCGAGATCAGGGTGTTCTTCTCGATCGTGCTGCGGCTGCTCGCGCCGGCGATGGTGACCATCTTCCTGTTCATCTTCGTCGCCACGTGGAACAACTTCCTGCTGCCGCTGATGATGGTGACGTCGACCGAGCTCAAGCCGGTGACGGTGGGCCTGTACGGGATGATGAGCTACTTCAACCCGCAGTACGGCGCCGTGCTGGCGGTCAAGTAACCCCGGGGTAGGGTGAATCCATGCCCGCCAACCCCAGCCGCAGCCAGCCCAATCGGGTGTGGTGGGTCGTCTTCGTGGCGATACTGGCGGTGCTGGGGATGTTGTGGGGCTGGATGTCGCAGCGTCCGCCGGAGGCGTACGCGCCCGGGCCCGTGGCGGCAGAAACCCCGAGCCCGACCCCAACGCCGACGATCCCCGAGATCGCCAGGCAGGAGGTGTGGACGTCGGACACGAAGGCGTCCGGGACCTACCTGACCAACAGGATCACGCTCGAGCCGGGCATCGAGGCCCCCGAGGTGGTGCCCTACCGCATCCAGGTCGAGGACACGACCGAACTCGACGCCGACGAGGTAGCCCGCGAAGTGCAGGCCACGTTCGACGACACGCGCGGTTGGGCGGGCTACGGCAAGCGCACGTTCCGGCTGGTGACCGACGCCGATGCGGCGAAGTTGACCATCTACATCACCTCGCCCGACACGTCCGATGAACTCTGCAAGCCGCTCGACACCGGCGGCAAGTGGAACTGCCGGGTGGGGGAGAAGGTCGTGCTGAACTCCGACCGGTGGAAGTACATGACGCCCACCTACGACGACCTGGGCACCTACCGGTCCTACCTGGTCAACCACGAGGTGGGGCACTTCCTGGGCCAGGGCCACGTCGGCTGCCCGAAGAAGGGTGGCCCGGCGCCGGTGATGATGCAGCAGAGCATCGAACTCGGCGGCTGCCTGCCCAACGCCTGGCCGCGCGACGCCGACTGATCAGCCGCGCAGGACCCCGACGGCCAACTCGACCACGTCGGCCACGGGCTCACCCGCCAGCGATTCGATGGGCACCCAGCGCGCGAAATCGGTGGTGCCGCCCTCCTCGAGGGTGCCGAGGGTGCCGCCGATGATCGTCGCAGCGAACAGGAACCGCTGGCTGCGCAGCGGGCGCGGAAGGTCCTCGCGCACCGTCCACAGTCGGTGGCTCTCGGCCAGGAACGCCCCGACCTCGACGTCGTACCCCGTCTCTTCGCGCACCTCGCGCACCAGCGCGTCGATGAACGGTTCGTCGAACTCGACACCGCCGCCCGGGAGGCTCCAGCACGGGACGCCCCCGCCCACGCCGTTGAACCACGTCAGCAGGATCTCGTCGCCGCGCGTGATGACCGCGTAGGCGGCGAGCCGGACGTGGTACTCGGTGAAGTGCACGTTCGAAACGCTAGCGCGCGCTCGGCTAGCCTTCGAGGCGTGATCACGCTGTTGTCCCCGGCGAAGTCGCTGGACTACGAGACCAAGCCCGCCACCCGCAAGCACACCGAGCCGCGGCCGCTCGACGAGAGCGGGCACCTCATCGACAGGCTGCGCGAGCTGCCGGCGTCCGAGATCGCCTCGCTCATGCACATCTCCGACGACCTGGCCACGCTCAACGCCCAGCGCTACGCCGACTTCGCGCCGCCGTTCACGCTGCGCAACGCCAAGCAGGCCGTGCTGGCCTTCGACGGCGACGTCTACCAGGGCCTGGACGCCCCCAGCTTCAGCGAGCGGGACTTCACCGAGGCACAGAAGACGATCAGGATCCTGTCGGGGCTCTACGGCGTGCTGCGCCCGCTCGACCTGATGCAGCCCTACCGCCTCGAGATGGGCACCAAGCTGCGCACCGACCGTGGCGCCAACCTGTACTCCTGGTGGGGCGACACGATCTCGGAGGTCCTCAAGGCCGACCTCGCCGAGTCGCCCGGCGCGGACGTGGTGGTGAACCTCGCCTCCGACGAGTACTTCAGCTCGGTCCGCCCGGGTGTCGTCGGGGCCCGCATCATCGCGCCTCGCTTCGAGGACACCAACGCCCAGGGCAAGCGCTCGATCGTGTCGTTCTATGCCAAGCGGGCCCGCGGCACGATGGCGGGCTGGATGGTCCGCAACCGGGTCCGCACGGCGTCCGCCCTCACGCAGTTCGACGCCGACGGCTACCGCTACGACAAGGCCGCCTCGCAGCCCGACCAGCCCGTGTTCGTGCGCTCGTTCGAGGACCGGCCGGCGCCCGCGGCGTCCTGACCCCTACGCGGGCGGCGGGGAGTTGACCACGCCGCCGTTGGGCAGGTCGAACCACTCGATGTCGCGCGCGCCGCGGCCCTGCAGCAGCGACATGCCGATCTGGATCACGTGGCCGTGCGTGACGAGCACGACCGGGCCGGGGTGGGCGGCGTCGATGCGCGCGAACGTCTCGACGAGGCGGGCGTAGACGTCGGCGACCGACTCGCCGCCGCCCCAGCGCACCTCGTTGATGTGCTCGCGGCCGGGGCTGGAGGCGGTGAGGTCCTCGAAGAGTTCGCCCTGCATCGACCCGAAGTGCTGCTCGCGCAGGCCGGCGTCCACGAAGAGGGGCAGGTCGAGCACGCCGGCGATGATCCGCGCGGTGCTGTGGGCCCGGGACAGGTCGGAGGTGATGACGGCGGTCAGGTCACGGCGTCCGGAGAGGAGGATGGCGACGCCTTCGGCCTGCGTGTGCCCCAAGGGGGTGAGGGGGCTGTCGAGCTGGCCCACGACGCGCCCCTGGGCGTTCGCCACGCACTGCCCGTGGCGAACGAAGGTGAAGCGGGGGCTCGGTCGCACGCCCCCAACATAGACCGCCCTGGGCGCGGGGTAGTGTGCGGCTCGTGGAGCGGATCCTGGTCACCGGTGGTGTGCGCAGTGGTAAGTCACGCTGGGCCGAGGAGCATCTCCGTGCGCTCGGGGAGCCCGTGACCTATGTCACGCCCGGCTACCCGCCCAACCCCAAGCTCGATCCCGAATGGGCCGCGCGCGTCGCCGCCCACCGCCTGGCGCGCCCTGCGTCGTGGGCGACGGTCGAGACCGTCGACGTCGCGGCAGCGATCCGGGCCGCGGGTGGTCCGGTGCTCGTCGATTGCGTCGGCACGTGGGTCACCCGCCAGGTGGACGCCGTGGGTTGGGACACGCCCCGCCCCGACGTGGTGGCCGCGATCGAACCGCTCATCGAGGAACTGTGCGAGGCGGTGGCCGCCCACCCCGGGCCGATCGTGCTCGTCACCAACGAGGTGGGCTGGGGCGTGGTGTCGGAACACGCGTCGGGGCGGCTGTTCGCCGACCTGCTGGGTCGGGCCAACCAGGCGTTGGGGGCGATTGTCGACGACGTCGTGCTGCTCGTCGCGGGTCGGGCGCTACACCTGTAGGAGCACAGTCTGTCGGCGCTCGGAACACAGGCTCTCGACGGTGGGCGGGTCAGCGGATCGCCAGACCCAGCAACACGCCGACGGTCATCAGCTCCACGACCGCCCCGAGCACGTCGCCGGTGATGCCGCCCAGCTTCCGGACGGCCAGGCCCAGCGTGACCGTCGTCAGCCCCAGCCCCATCACCAGCCCCCAGGCCCAGGCGTGCCGGGGGACATCGGCCCCGACCACCGTGCGCAGGACGTCGGAGAGGATCATCCCCACCAGGAAGAGCGCCAGGTGCAAGACGGTCACCAGCCACGAGGGCACCGACCCGGCCACGGCGGCGCCCAGACCGTCGGGACGCGCCGATGGCAGACGGGTGGAGCAGGCCGACGCGAGCGCGAGGCGTCCGGCAGCCAACGCGAGTGCGGCGAACACCCAACCCCACGGCCGGGCGAGCAGGTCACCGACCAGGACCGCCTGCAGCCCCAGCACGAGCACGAGCGCGACCACGCCCATGGGGCCGACATCGCCGCGGCGCATGATCTCCAGGGCCTTCTCGGCCGGACGCCCCGACCCCAGCCCATCCGCGGTGTCGGCCAGCCCGTCGGCGTGGATCGACTTCGTGGCGAACTGCACCAGCCCGACCACCACCAAGCCCGCAGCCAGTGCAGGGACGCCGAGCAGCACCAGTCCCCAGCCTGCCGCGGCCGTGACCCCCATCACGGGCAGCACCACCAGCCAGCCCAGGCTCATCGCGACCCGGGCAACCGGGCGGTCGACGCGCGTGGGGGCCGGGCCGGGCAGGGCGGTCAGCGTTCCCCAAGCCAGGCGCAGCCCGTTGCTGAAGGTGCCCACGCTCAGAGGTCGGCCAGCAGGGTGATCTCGCGCAGCGCCGCGATCGCGGCGTTCAGGACGCCGACCGCCAGCACCGCGCCCGATCCCTCGCCCAGGCGCATCTGCAGGTCGAGGATCGGGTCCAGGCCCAGGTGGGTTTGGGCGAGCTCGCAGCCGGGCTCGGTCGAGCGGTGTCCCGCGGCCATCCACGCCTTGGCGCCGGGGTGGACCTCGTTGGCCAGCACGGCCTCGACCGAGGCGATCAGCCCGTCCACCAGCACCGGGACGCCCCGGCGCACCGCGCCCGCCATGAAGCCCGCCGCGGCAGCGATGTCGGCCGAGCCCAGGGCAGCGAGGCGCTGGCGCGGGTCACGGGCCCGGTCGCCCACGCGGTCGAGGGCCTGGTCGATCAGGGCGACCTTGCGGGCCAGGCCCGCGTCGTCGATGCCGGTGCCCCGCCCGGCCACGTCGGCGCCGCGCAGGTCGAGGCTCGCCGCGAGCAACGCCGCCGCCGGAGTCGTGTTGCCGATGCCCAGGTCGCCCGCGATCAGCAGCTGCGCGCCCTCGGCGATCGCCTCGGCGGCGATGGTGTCGCCGGCCGCCAGGGCGGCGGTGAGCTCGTCGGGGGTGAGGGCGTCCTGCTCGTGGATGGCCCGCGCCGGACCGATGCGGAACCGCTGCACCTCCGGGGGCACGCCCTCGAGCGTCCGTACGCCCAGGTCGTACACGCTGACCCGCGCGCCCACCGCTCGGGCCAGCGCGTTCACCCCGGCCCCACCGGCGAGGATGCCGTGCACCATGGCGGGCGTCACCTCGGCCGGGTAGGCCGAGACCCCTGCGGCGGCGACGTCGTGGTCGCCCGCGAACACCACCACGCGCACGTCGGTGAGCGGCTCCGGGGGGCACACACCCTGACAGGCGGCGAGCCAGGCGCCGAGCTCCTCGAGGCGCCCCAGCGCCCCGGTGGGCTTGGCTTGGGCGTCACTCAGGGCACGGGCCTCGGCGTGGACGGTCTGGTCGGGGGCTTGGATCGTGTTCATCCCGGCCATCCTGTCACGATCGGTTGGTGGGAGGATGGCCCGCATGACCCTCTGGCTCCCGCGCGGTTTCAGTGCCGAGACGGAACTGGAGGTGAAGCGCTCCCGCTTCCTCACCCGCTTGGCGCGGGTCGACGACGAGGACGCCGCGCGCGCCGTCATCGCCTCGGTGCGGGCCACCTACCCCGATGCCCGGCACCACTGTCTGGCCTTCATCGTCGACGTGCCGGACGCCCAGCCCGTCGAGCGGTCCTCCGACGACGGTGAGCCTGCCGGCACGGCGGGCATGCCCATGCTCGAGGTGTTGCGCGGGTCGGGGGTGTCGAACGTGGTGGCCGTGGTCACCCGCTACTTCGGGGGCGTCCTGCTCGGCACGGGCGGGTTGGTGCGAGCGTACAGCGACGCGGTGGCGTCCGCCCTCGAGGGGACGCCCCGGGTGCGGCCGGTCGTGCGGCAGCTCGTCGGGCTGGAGGTCACGGCGTCCGAGGCGGGGAGGATGCAGGGCGCCCTGATGAACCGCGGGGTGGACGTGGTGGGCGCCGAGTGGGGCGCGTCCGTGCTGGTGACGCTCGCGGTCGACGACCCGGTCGCCGCGCTGCCGCTCGTGCGCGAGGTGGCGCAGGCCGACGTCGAACTCGTGCCTTTGGGGGAACAAACGGTGGAGCTCCCGACCTGATGCGCA
>CALMPQ010000121.1 GCA_937872005.1 uncultured Propioniciclava sp. | reverse complement strand
ATCGATCTCGGGGGTCCAGCGCACGTTGGGGACCGCCACGTCCAGCGTAGAACTTGCGACGACGCCCAGGACCCGCGGGGCGGAGCGACCGAGAGTCGCATGGGTCACGAGGGTGACCGCACCGTCCCAGCTGCGCACGTAGTGGCCTCCGACCCCGTCGGTCGCCATCCTGGCGCCCTCCCAGTACTGCACCTCGGTGCCGTCCGCGCGGAGGACGCCAAGGTCCCAGCCGTTGTCGTGGTATCGCTCAGTGATGGCATAGCCGTCACCCACAGCGGTGATGTGCTCCCACAGTTTGATCGTCCGGCCCGTCTCCAAGTTGGAGAGCATGCCCGCGCCCCGCGTGATCCACGGACCGTACAGGCCAGCCAAACGCCCAGTCGCCCCAGGCGTCGTGTACGTCTTGGCCGGCGCAGACGGCATGGCCAGATCCCGGATCTCCACGCGTTCACTCCCCTTCGTGGAGGTCGCCAACAAGCTGCCGAAGATCTGCCCGTCGGTGCGGGCCAGGAGGTTCAGACGTGAGTCGTAGATGAACACCTCGTTCTCTGGCTCCCCACTTCGGCGGCACTCCACGCGGATATACGGGCCGCTGATGTCCAGCTCGTGGATCGGGCATCCGGTGGCCGACCCATCGAAGGGAATCCGCGCAATGACTTGGCCGCCGTCCACGGACACGAGCTCGGTCAGGCGGTCTGCCACGGTGCGCGACCCCGAGATGGACATGGACCGGACGCCCTCGAGAATCGTCGCCGCAGGGCCCGCGGGGACCCCGTCCTTCATTGGCCAGGTGTTGATAGTGCTGCCCTCGGTGACGATGGCTGCTCGACCGGCAGTGATGTCGAACTCCCCGTTGCCTCCCATGGCCGCAGCCGGGGTTACTGACGTGACGGCTGAGCCGACCATCAGCCCCAGCCCGATTGCGGCGGCGCTGACGCGGTGTGCAATGGGGTAGCTTTGGGTGTGCCGGGACATGGACGCCTCCTGACAAGGCTCGCGAATGGTGGGGATATCCCAATCTCATCCTGACAGGTGCTTGTCCAGCACGCCACCTTTCATGATCTGCGATGGTCGAGGTGCAACTGCGCGCGCTGGCTGGCTATGATGACGGGGTTGCGCGAGCAGCACGCGGGCGTAGCTCAATGGTAGAGCGCCAGCTTCCCAAGCTGGACACGCGGGTTCGATTCCCGTCGCCCGCTCCAATCGAACAGTGCTTGTCACTGTGCACTTCCGTCCGGTCCCGAGTACTCGTCCGCAACCTCGCCCTGTCCGCCGTGCCCAATACGTGCCCAATGGGTGCCCAACTGGGCCTCCGCGAGAGCGTCCATGCCCTCCGCGATGGCACGGTCCCGGTCCGCCGTACGGTGCTGGTAGACCAGCGCCGCGTGGAGGTTCGCATGCCCCATCCGGCCCATCAACTCGCGCGTGCTCGCCCCCGTCATCGACGCCAGGTGGTTGCCCGTGTGCCGCAAATCGTGCACGCGATAGCCCGACAGGCCGGCGCCGGCGATGGCCCGCTTCCACACCCGGGAGAAGTTCGCCCGCAGAGGAGTGGCACCCTGGGGGCCGACGAACACCCTGCCAGCAGGGCCGCCCTCGGCGAACGTGTCGAAGTGCTCACGGATCGCCGGAACCAGGGAGGCCGGCAGACTCACCCGACGCACCCCGGCCGCCGTCTTCGGTTCCTTGATCGACAACTTCGACCCGATCTCGGAGACCGCCCGACTGACCTGGACCGTGGCAGCGTCCAGGTCGAAGTCGGACTTCCGGAGCCCGAGCAGTTCGCCCCACCGCAGCGACCCGAACACCGCGAGCAACACGAGCAGGCGATACCGGGGCTCGATCGCCTCGGCCAGCCTGCCCACCTCCTCCAGGGTCAGCACCGGACGCTCGGCCGGCTTCTCGATGGCGGCGCCCCGGATCCGGCACGGGTTGCGGGCCACGATCCCGTCATCCACCGCCGTGGCGAACATCGACCGGAGCAGCCGGTAGCTCTTCGCGACCGTGCTCGGCCCCAGCCCCCCGTCGAGGAGGCCCTGCCGCCACGTCCGGACGGTGCCGGCATCCACCTGGCGCAACTGGTACTTGCCGAGGGGCGGCTCGATGTGGAGCCGCATCAGCGTCTTGTACAGCGCACGCGTCCGCTCCGAGAGCCCGGACCTCTCATCAATCCAGCGCTTCCCGAACTCCGCCAACGACGCCCCCGCCAGATGGGTGTCCACCCACGTGCCGCGGATCATGTCCGCCTCGCACAGCTTCAGCCAGCGCTTGGCCGCGGCCTCGTCCGGGAACGTCATCGGCGCCGTCCGGCGCAGCCCGTTCGGGGCGATGTAGCGCACCTGGACCCGCCCGGACGGCAGGGTCCGCAACGAACCGAACGCCCTCCTGCCTTGAGTCATGGTCACCGCCCGTAGGTGACGGCGTCGACGGCGTTCGCCTCCACGAACTTCTGCAGCGTCTCCTCGCGGAAGCGCACGTGGCGACCCACCTTGATGAACTCGATGCGACGCTCAGCGATGAGGCGACGCGGGAAGCGCTCCGACGTGCCGAGGAACTCGGCAGCCTGGGCGACAGTGAGCAGACGGTCCATGATCACTCCTTGGGGTGTGTGGCCACGTCACGGTGCATTCGGACGCCGCAGCGATCAGACGTGGCCGTCAAGGAACCGCAGCGAGCGCAAGAAGCCGGGGAGCAGTGCCAACCGGGCCGCATTCGTCCGGGACAAGTCACGATCTCCCGAGTCGCCGGGCCATTCCCGAGACTCCGTACAAAGGGCGCCGGCCGCTCGATGGCCGCGGATGCCCACGAGTTACTGCTGGTCGTAGACCTCAGCCCACACCAACCGCGTCGGGAGGCACGCGGCCCGAGGAACCACGGGCGGCCGACCTTCCGCGGGTGCCTGGTAGTAAGCGAAGAAGCGCCACTCCTCGACCACGTTGACGTACCGGCCGGTGTCGTCGCTGAACACCTCGGTGGCGGCGCGCAGGTCGTACTGGGGCCCACGGCGGCTGTTGATGGCGACGCGCATGCCCTGGACGTAAGGAAGGTCATCGACAGGCACCCACCGGACGGGCGGGGGCGCTGGGTAGCGTTCGATCTCCATCTCGTCGAGGTCGACGAAGCGGCCGAAGGCGTCGAATTGGAGCTGGCTGAGAGGGTCGCGCTCGTGGGGCTGGTCGGTCATGGGGTACCTCCCGGGGTGGTGAGGGTCCGGGTGCCGTAGACGGACACGTGCACGTGGTCGCGGTGGGCCTGGGTGTCATCGGGGCCGCTGTAGCACGAGGTGGAGGCGCAGGGCCGCCACCCGCCGGATTGCCGCTCAGCATTCCACACCATGCTGTCCCAGATCACGTACTTGACCCCGAGGCGGGCGTGGTTGGCGACCACCCAGTCGGCGATCCGCTTGCCAAGCTGGTTGCCCTCCGGGGTCCGCCAGTCCGGAATCATCGCGTCGATCGCGCCACCGCGGGGGTGATCCGACGGTCCCGAGCGTTGGGCGACGCCGTACCAGGTGGTGACCTGCGGCCAGGCCTGCTTGGCGCACCGGAGCAGCAGGAGGGTGTCGGGCAGGAGCCCGCGTTCGACCGCGAGCCCGGAGGGTGGGCAGTCGCCGACGATGCTCGGTCCGCACTCGCCGCCGTCGATCAGCTCGAAGGGGCCGGCTTCGAGGTGCGCGTGGACGGCGT
>CALMPQ010000120.1 GCA_937872005.1 uncultured Propioniciclava sp. | reverse complement strand
CTCCGCCTTGGCCGCCTTCAGCGGCTGGGTGGCGGGGCCGTTGGTGACCGAGCCGTCCGCGATCGAGAACTTGGCGCCGTGGCACTTGCAGTGGATGTCCTGGCCGAGGATCTCGCTGACCGGGCAGCCCTGGTGGGTGCACATCTTGTTGAAAGCGCGGAACTCGCCCTCGGTGGGCTGGGTCACCACGAAGTTCGCGTTGTCGAGGATCACCCCGCCACCGACCGGGATGCGGTCGACCGGGATCGACAGGGCGTTGCCGGCGGGCGGCGCGCCGGGGGAGGTGCGGGCCGGGGCGCTGCACCCGGCGAGGGCGCCGGTGCCCACCGCGAGCGCGGCCAAACCGGCCTGGGACAGGAACGTACGACGGTCCGCAGTCATGCCGGGCAGCTTAGTCCAGTGGCTGAAGCATTTCCTCCTGTGGTGCGCTTGGGCAGGCCGCTGCCCCCGCACCGGTCACGGGACGGGAACCTCCGAGCGAGGCACAATCGTTGCCTCGGCGTCGTGGTAACCCCGAGGCCCCCGGTTGGGGACGTGGAAGGATCTGCCTTGGTCGGTGGTCAGCGCCGTCCCTGCCTGGACGCCGACGAGGCCATAGGCCCACAAGATCGATCGGCTGCCTTGGCCGTCCGAAAAGACGTACGCCGTGATCCGACGTTGCCCCAGCTCTGACGGCGCGTAGTCACGCGTGGGCAACTCCTCATAGGGGAATGCCGTCTCGCAGAAAGTCTGTGCCGCAGCGCCGGTGAGAATCTGCTGGTCGGCCACGGGGTGGTCGCCGTACGTGTTGAAGATCATGACTTCCCGGCTCCCATCGGGGCACCCCTCGAAGGGCTGGGCCGACGGCGCACAGCCAGCCGTGAAGAGTGTGAGCGCGAGGCTCAGGGCCAAGGCAGCACCGGCTCGCCGACGCGTGCTCGTCATCGCCCGGCCGTTCGGGGAACCTGGGTGGCGTCGCTGGGTCGGTTTGCGGCGGGGTCTGACGGAGTTGGCAGGTCTCCGACCGCCGACCCCCACGTGGTCTCCGCGATGGTCCCATCCGGCCAGAACACCACGACGTCACCCGGCTCGACGAACACCTGGGTCAGTTCCACGGTGCCTCCCGCGCGGAGGTGGAACCGCAAGCCGGCCGTGCGGGCTCCGGGGAGGTCCGATCGAATGCGGGCGCGCGCAGTGATCGGCATGTCGGTGAAAGCGCCGACGATCTCCTCGATCTCGCGACGATCCTCCACGTGGGAGACGGTCACTGTGTCGGGATCACGTTCGTAGGCGTAGAGGTACACGTCGATCGAGGCCACATCGCTCGGGCCGATGCTCACGGTCGAACTGGATGGCCGCGTGCACCCTGCCAGCACGACGAGGACGAGCAAGACCACCGCCACCGGTGCGGCCGCGGCCCTGCTCTGCTTCACCTTCATGTGGATCAGTTCAACCTGAACTTGACGTTCGAGCCAACGAGCCCGCCGTTCAGGACGATGTTGGTGTAGTTGGCCCACCCGTAGTGGGTGATGTAGTAGCCGTTGTGCGTCTCACCGTAGGCCACCACCGCGTGGCCGCCCTTCTTTCCGTCCCTCCTCACGGGGAAGCTGCCGAACAGGATCACGGGACGGTTGTTGCGCACCTCGGACGCAGCGCCCACGTTGCCCAGAACCCACGACCACGATGCAGCGACGCCCTGGTTCTGCGCGTTCCATCCGAGACGATTGGCGACAGGTCGGGCCCAAGTGCCGTCGTTCCCGGAGCCCTGCAGGTGGGAGGCGAAGTTGGGGGAGGCGGTCATGTTCGTGCCGTTGCGGAACTTCGTGGGAAGGAGCTTCCGGGCGCTGGATCGGGCATGCCAGTACCGGGTCACGATGCTCCCGGCGACCCACCCGCAGATACCCGAGTTGTTGGGGTAGACGTAACTCCCGGTGATGTAGCCGTATGACGTGACCCGGCTCTTGATGTTCCCGGGCAGGACTGGATCCAAGTCCTGGGCCCTCACCGTCCTTGTTGCCGGCTGGGCCGGAACGATGGCCTGTTCGTGGAACAGGCTCGCGGCATCCAAGGACAGGGCTCGGTGTTCTGTCGGGGAGGAGGTTTCGCCGGTCAGCAGGTCGACCGCCTGTCCGGCGCGGCTCGCGAAGTAGAGACCGGGGCCGAGGTAACTGAGCTCACCTGCCCGCGAACGGAACGGGCTGGACGCCGTTGCTGAGTACTCCAGCGCAATGCGCGTGTCGGCGTCCACGACGGCGTAACCGGTCCTGGCTCCCTCCCACACCTCGAAGCCCCCTTGGAGGGGCCGGACGGTGGGCTGGGCGTCCGACTCAAGCAGGTGGCGCGCCATGCCGCGGCGCCAGTCCAAGTCCTGCGTGAGGGTGTCGCCGTAGGCTGCCGGCGCGTTGATCCCGAGCAGGGCAGCGCCGCCGACGAGGCCGACGCCCTTGAGGAGGGTGCGTCGTGACAGGGGGTTGGGGGATGGGTTGTTGAGGTCGGCAATGACCATGATGTTCCTCCGGGGATGGCAAGGAGAACTCGGGTGACGGGGGTGCCTCCAAGTGGTGCT
>CALMPQ010000119.1 GCA_937872005.1 uncultured Propioniciclava sp. | reverse complement strand
TCCGGTAGGGTCCGGGCCCCGGCATAGGTGCACGAGCTCCGCACGCCCGAGGTGATGAAGTCGATCAGGTCCTCCACGCCCGGACGCCCGGGGTCCAGGTACATCCGCGAGCTCGAGATGCCCTCCTCGAACAACCCGGCACGCGCCCGCTCGAAGAACGTCTGCTGCTGGGTGCGCGCCCGAACTGCGCGCGCCGACGCCATGCCGAACGACTCCTTGTAGGCGCGCCCGTCGCCGTCGTGCATCAGCGCGCCGGTCGACTCGTGGGTGCCCGCGAACCAGGACCCGATCATCACCGCGCCCGCGCCGGCGGCCAGCGCCAGGGCGACGTCGCGGGGGTGCCGCACGCCACCGTCGGCCCAGATGGCCCTGCCGGCGTCGGCGGCGGCCGCCGCGCAGTCGAGCACCGCCGAGAACTGCGGGCGCCCCACGCCCGTCTGCATGCGGGTCGTGCACATGGCACCCGGCCCGACGCCGACCTTGACGATGTCGGCGCCCGCCTCGATCAGGTCCAGGGTCCCCTCGGCGGTCACCACGTTGCCGCCCACCAGCGGCACCCGGACGCCCGTGCTCGCCTCATGCTCGTCGCGCACCGTGCGGACGACGCGCAGCGTCTCCAGCATGCGGTCCTGGTGGCCGTGGGCCGTGTCCATGACCAGCACGTCGGCGCCGGCCTCCAGCAACGTCCTGGCCCGCGCCTCGGCCGATCCCGAGATGCCGACGGCCGCGCCGATGCGGAGGCGACCCGCGGCGTCCACGGCCGGGGAGTAGATGGCCGAGCGCATCGCGCCCTTGGCGGTGAGGACGCCCACGAGCCGGCCGTCGTCGTCGACGGCCAGGGCGATCTTGCGCCGGCTGTCGGAGAGGGTGTCGAACACCTCCTGTGCAGTGGCACGGGCCGGCACGCAGGTCAGGTCGGTGGTCATGATCTCGTGGACGGGCACGAAGCGGTCCACGCCCGCGGCGTCCGAGGTCGACAGCAGGCCGACCGGACGCCGTCCGTCCAGCACCACGGCCACCCCGTGGGCGCGCTTGGGGATGAGCGGGAGGGCGTCGGCGACCACCATGTCGGGGTCCACGTGGATCGGGGTGTCGAACACCGTGTGGGCGGCCTTCACCCGGCCGATGGCCGCGATCGCGGCGGCGGGGGAGAGATCCTGGGGGATGATCGCGACACCGCCCCGGCGGGCGACGGTCTCGGCCATGCGGCGCCCCGAGATCGCGGTCATGTTCGCGACCACCAGGGGGGTGGGCAACGCCAGGCCGTCGGTGGAGGTCAGGTCGACATCCATGCGCGAGCGGACCGACGAACGCGTCGGGGACATGAAGACGTCGTCGTAGGTCAGGTCGAACTCGGGCTTGCCGGCGGTGAATCGCACCCGCCCATGCTAGCCGCGCCACACGTACGGGGTCGTGGTGGTCACGGGGCGCAGACCGGCCCGCTCCAGGATGGGCCGCGACGTCGGCAGGCAGTCACTGTGCAGCAGCCGGACGCCGTGGGCTGCGGCGTGCGCAGCCCGGGCCGCGGTGAGCGCCCGGTAGACCCCGCGCCGCCGCCACTCCGGGTCGGTGGCGCCGCCCCACAGGCCCGCGAAGGGCGTGCCCGGCACCAGCTCGAGGCGTCCGACACCGACGACCTCGTCGTCGACCTCGGCGATCCAGTGGGTGACGCGTCCGTCCTGGCGGTCGAGCCGGATGGACACGCCGGGTGGGAGCTCGGCGTCCAGCTCGAGGGTGACCGGTCCGACCATGACGGTCTCCTGCTCCTCGGGGAGCAGGCCGTGGGCGAGCAGGGCTCCGATCAGGCCGGGGGAGCGATCGTGGCTGCGGGTCTTCCACTCGAACTCGGCCACGCCGTGCGAGGCGAAGAAGGCGATCGTCTCGGCGACGAGGTCACCCAGGCCGTCGACGCCCTCGAGGCTGCGATGCGTCACGAAGCCGGTCTCCCCGAAGAAGGCCCGCACCAGCGGGCCCTCGACCGACACGCGGGTCGCGCCGAGCACCTCCGCATCGAAGCGCAGGTGCCGGTCGTAGGCACGGAGGAGGTCGGCGTCCGAGAACACGCGCCCACCGTAGTGCCCTGGGGAAGCGAAACTGGCCCCCTCCCGGGTGGGAGGGGGCCAGTCGGTTCAGGCCACTCAGTGGAGCTGCTTGGGCTCGTCGTCGTGGTGGTGGGAGTCCGCGATCTCCTCGCGGGTGGGCTTGACGATGTCGTCGCCGGTGTACCAGCGCGACAGGCGGGCCCGCAGACCGCTGACCTTGTTCGGGCCGGTGGTCTTGACGCCGTGCTCATCCTCGGAGGGTGTCTCCTCCAGCGGCGGGTACTGGCGGTGCTGGGTGAGCGTGAACGCCTCGTCGGTCGAGAGCGGGACGTGCGGCTCGGAGTAGCCACCCGCGGGGGAGCGGACGATGATGCCCGACTCCGACCCGTGCAGGACGCGCTGGGCGTCAGCACGCTGCAGCGACAGGCACAGGCGCTTGGTCACGATGAACGCGATCACCGGGCCCACGAACACGGCCACGCGCAGGAAGTACGTCACCGCGTTCAGCGAGACGTTGAACTGCGTGGCGATGATGTCGTTGCCGCCGCCGGCCCACATCAGGCCGTAGAAGGTCATGCCGGCCACGCCGAGCGCGGTGCGCGTGGGCGCGTTGCGCGGGCGGTCGAGGATGTGGTGGGGGCGCTTGTCGCCGGTCAGCCACGCCTCGACGAAGGGCCAGACGGCCAGGGCCGTGTAGAAGATGCCCATCAGGACGGCGAAGGGGAGGAAGATGTTCCACGACCACGTGGTCGGGCCCCAGTGGGACTCCCAGCCAGGCATGATGCGGACCGCACCCTCGACCCAGCCCATGTACCAGTCGGGCTGCGAGCCCGCGGTCACCTGCGCCGGGTTGTAGGGCCCGTACAGCCAGACCTGGTTGATCGACATCGTGGCGCCCATCAGGATCAGCACGCCGAACACGATGAAGAAGAAGCCACCGGCCTTGGCCATGTAGACGGGGAACAGCGGGTAGCCGACCACGTTGTTCTCGGTGCGGCCGGGGCCGGGGAACTGGGTGTGCTTGTGGTAGACGACCAGCGCCATGTGTGCCGAGATCAGGCCGAGCAGGATCGCGGGCAGCAGCAGGATGTGCGCCATGTAGAAGCGGGCGATGATCATGTCGCCGGGGTACTCGCCACCGAAGACGAAGAACTCGATCCAGGTGCCCACGAGCGGGATGGAGCGGATCGCGCCGTCGGTGAACCGGAGGCCGGTGCCCGAGAGCAGGTCGTCGGGGAGGGAGTAACCGGTCATGCCGGCGATCATGCCGAGGCTCAGCAGGACGACGCCGATGAGCCAGTTCAGCTCACGCGGCTTGCGGAACGCACCGGTGAAGAACACGCGGAGCATGTGCGCCGTCATCGCGGCCATGAACAGGATGGCGCCCCAGTGGTGGATCTGGCGGACCAGCATCCCACCCCGGACGTCGAAGCTGATCGCCAGCGTGGACTCGAACGCCTCGCTCATCTGCAGGCCGCGCATGAGCTCGTAGGTGCCCTGGTACTCGATCTCGGCCATGGACGGCTTGAACCAGATCGTCAGGAAGATGCCCGTGAGCAGCAGCACGATGAAGCTGTACAGCGCGATCTCGCCGAGCAGGAAGGACCAGTGGTCGGGGAAGACCTTGCGCAGCGCCGCCTTGCCGAGCTTGCCGAGGCCGATGCGCTCGTCGAGCCACGTCGCCGGGGCGGGCATGGTCTTGAGGGCACCCTCGTGGTCGGGCGTGCGGGTCTGGAGGACCTCGCCCTCCTGGGTGATGCCGGCCGGCTTGGCCATCACTGATCACCGTCCTTGTAGTCGTTGCGCGAGTCGCGCTCGAAGTAGCTCGGGCCAACCGGCACCGTGAAGTCGCTCTGGGCCACCAGATAACCCTCGGCGTTGACCTTCAGCGGCAGCTGCGGCAGCGCGCGGGCGGCGGGGCCGAAGACCACGACGCCGGAGTTGCCCAGGTCGAACGTCGACTGGTGGCAGGGGCACAGCAGGTGGTGCGTCTGCTGCTCCCACAGCGAGATCGGGCAACCGACGTGGGTGCAGATCTTGCTGTAGGCCAGGATGCCGCCGACGTGCCAGTCCTTGCGCGACTCGGGGATCTTGATCGAGTTCGGGTCCATGCGGACGATCACGAGCGGCGTCTTGGACTTCATGTTCATGTAGTCCTTGCCGTGGAGGTCCCACAGCGTCTCGGGCTCGGCGTTGACCAGCTGGCCGATCTCGATGTCGGACGGCTTGAGCGGCAGGCGGTTGGAGTCGTTGACGACGACGGTGCCCTCCGCCCAGATGGTCTTCTCGATCGTCTCGCGTCGGTTCGCGGCGGTCGGGTACGGGCCGATGTCGGCGAGGGAGACGATCGCCGGCACCGCGACGATGCCCAGCGCGCCGCCCATCGAGGCGACGATCATGCCGCGGCGGGAGACCCCAGCGTCCTTGACACCGGCGTTGACCACCTCGACGAACGCGGCGCGCTCCTCCTCGGTGGAGGCGGCGGCGTGGCGCTCCTCGGCGATCTCGGTGTCGTTCATCAGCTGGCGCGACCAGTGGATCGCGCCGACGCCGATGAGGAGGACGGCGAGACCACCGGTCAGGCCGAGCAGCGTGGTGTGCACGTGCCAGTTCACGCCCAGGAGGTGGGCGGTCGCGTGGCGCGGCACCGCGAAGTAGACCACCACGAAGGCGATCGCGAGCAGGGGCACCAAGCCGAAGATGCCCACGACCTGCTTGTAGGCACGGTCGGCGGCCTTGGCGTCCACGTCGGTGTAGCGCTCGACGTGGTGCTCGATGCCCGGGTTGGGCACCGGGTGGAGCAGGGCGTCGTCCTCGGTCTGGGCGAGGGCGGTCGAGTGTTCAGGCGTCATTTCGCACGTGCTCCTCGGGAGGCGATCCAGGTGGCGATGAGGCAGAGCCCGCCGATGCCGAGAACCCAGCCGGCGAAGCCCTCGGTCACGGGGCCGAGGCCGCCGAGCGAGAAGCCGGACGACGGCTGCTCCTCGATCCCCTTGAGGTAACCGATGATGGCGGCGACGTCCTCGTCGGGGATGGCCCCGGCGGAGAAGACGGGCATCTGCTGGGGGCCGGTGCGCATGGCCTCGTAGATGTGCAGCGGCTCGACGCCGTGCAGCGGGGGAGCGTACTTGCCGTTGGGCAGGGCGCCACCGTTCGCGGCCGCCTGGTGGCAGGCGGAGCAGTTGGTGCGGAAGAGCTCGCCGCCCCGGGCGATCTTCTCGTCATCGAGGTTGCTGTAGTCGTACGCCGAGCTGTTCGGGATGTCGGGGCCCGGGCCGAGGGTGTGCACGTAGCGGGCGATGTTGTTGATCTCCTGCGCCGTGTACTGCACCACCTTGCGGGGGGCCTGCGCGCCGGGCTTGGCCATCGGCATGCGGTTGGTCGCCATCTGGAACTCGACCGCCGCCGCGCCGACACCGATCAGGGACGGGCCCTGGGTGGTGCCCTCACCGTTGAGGCCGTGGCAGGAGGAACAGGTCACCTGGAACAGGGCCTTGCCCTCAGCCACCTGGGCGGACATGCCCGTGTCGGCCGCCACCTGGGTCGCGGGGGACAGGGCGGCGTACAGCGCTCCCATGAGGAAGAGCGCGAGCACCAGCGAGAGCGGGCGTGCCGCCTTGTTTCGCCGGTGAGACGAGGGCCGCCTCCTGGAGGTTCGGAATCGCATCGATGCGCCTTTCGAAGTCGTCGGGAGGTCAGCGGATGAGGTAGATCACCGCGAACAGGATGATCCACACGATGTCGACGAAGTGCCAGTAGTACGACGTCACGATCGCGTGGACCCGCTGCTCATGGGTGAAGGTGCGCGCGATGTACGTGCGCCCGATCATGAGCAGGAAGGCGATGAGGCCACCGAGCACGTGCAGGCCGTGGAAGCCGGTGGCCAGGAAGAACGCCGAGGTGTAGGCGTTGGTCTGGAGCAGGAAGCCCTCGGAGGCGAGCAGGAAGTACTCGTACGCCTGGCCGCCGATGAAGAAGGCACCCATGATGAACGTGAGGATGTACCACTCGCGCATGCCCCACGACGCCGGGTTGAAGATGCTGCCCGTGCGCGAGACGTAGCCCTTCTCCGCACGGAACACGCCGATCTGGCAGGTGATCGAGCTGAGCACCAGGACCGTGGTGTTGAGCAGCGAGAACCACGGCAGGTGAATGCCGAACCAGTCCTGCATGAAGTGTGCGGTGCCCCACTCCCACATGGTCGGCTCACCCGGGGCCGCCATGGCCGTCGTGTGGTTCCGCAGGTTGAAGTAGGCCGCGAACAACGCGGCGAAGAACATGAGCTCACTGGCGAGCCAGATCACCGTCCCGACGGCCACCATGTCCGGCTTGCCCTTGATGCCATGCAGGCGGGCAGGAGCAATCGGGTGGATGGCACCGTGAGGGATGACCGGGACCGCGCTCGACTTCGATGTATTCGCCACGGGCGTCATTATTACCGGGGAACCTTGTCCGGGTCACGTCGGCCCGAGCCCCAGTGGACAAAAGGGTCTCGTTCGTTACCTGTCCGTGACCTGCGGGGCCTCCGGGTGGGCGTATCGTGCGCGCCCCCGCCCGCGGGGCTACGATGACGAACGACCCGACCTTAGTCACGAGTGAGGACGCGATGAGCGAAGAGGCACCCGACCGCAAGGCCACGATCCTGGTCTACTCCGACGACCGGAGCACGCGAGGCCAGGTCCGCTTGGCCCTGGGGCGTCGGGTCGCCGCCGACCTGCCCGAGATCGAGATCGTCGAGTGCGCCACGCACCAGGCCGTCACCAAGACGCTGGACGCCGGCGGCATCGACGTCGTCATCATGGACGGGGAGGCCGTGCCCGCCGGTGGCATGGGCCTGTGCCGCCAGGTCAAGGACGAGATCGCGAACTGCCCGCCGGTCGTGCTCATGGTCGCCCGCGTCGCCGACGCCTGGCTCGCCACGTGGTCCAATGCGGACGCCGTGGTCGCCTACCCGATCGACCCGGTCCGCCTGCCCGCTTCCGTCGCCGACGTGCTGCGCGCCCGCCTGTCCAGCGAGGCGAACGCCCGGTGACCCGGACCTGGCCCGACCTGCTCACCTCCCTCGTCACCGGCCAGGACCTCGACCGCGACGGGACGTCGTGGGCGATGAACGAGATCCTGTCCGGCGCGGCGTCGCCGGTGCAGGTCGCCGGGTTCATGGTCGCCCTGCAGGCCAAGGGCGCGACCCCCGACGAGCTCAACGGGCTGGTCACGGCCATGCTCGAGAACGCCCGGCCCATCTCCCTGCCCAGCCGTGACGCGGTCGACATCGTCGGCACGGGCGGCGACCGCGCCAACACCGTCAACGTCTCGACGATGGCGGCCATGGTCGCGGCGGCGGCGGGGGCCAAGGTCGTCAAGCACGGCAACCGCGCAGCCTCCTCGGCCTGCGGCACCGCGGACTGCCTCGAAGCGCTCGGGGTCGTGCTCGACCTCGACCCGTCGGTCCAGGGCCGGGTCTTCGACGAGGCGGGCATCGTGTTCCTGTTCGCGTCGCACTACCACCCCTCCCTGCGGCACGCCGCCGTCCCGCGACGGGAGTTGGGCATCCGTACGACGTTCAACTTCCTCGGGCCCCTGGCCAACCCGGCTCGCCCGCTCGCCCAGGCGATCGGTGTGGCCGACCTGGCGATGGCGAAGCTCGTGGCCAACGTGCTCGGCGACCGCGGCAATCGCGGCCTGGTCTTCCACGGTGGCGACGGGCTGGACGAGTTGACGACCACCACCACCAGCGACGTCTGGGTGATCCGCGACGGCCGCGTGGTGACGACCACCCTCGACCCCCTCGACCTCGGCATCGAGCGCACGACCAAGGAGTCCCTGGTCGGCGGCGATCCGGCCCACAACGCCCAGGTCGTCCGCGACACGTTCGCCGGCAAGCTCGGCCCCGTGCGCGACATCGTGCTGCTCAACGCCGCCGCCGCGATCCTGGCCTTCGATGGGCCCGACCCCGATGCCGACCTCGCCGAGCAACTGCGCGAGCCCCTGCGTCGTGCAGCGGAGGCCGTGGACTCGGGCGCCGCCCGGGACCTCCTCGAACGGTGGGTCGGCCTCACCCGATCCGTCGCCGCCTGAGGACGCCGGGGGCTCACCCCACGACCTGCCGCAGCACCAGCGCCAGGAACGGCCCGGCCAGCAGGCCGGGCCCGTACGGGAACCCGCCCCGGCGTCCGGACAGGCGGTGGGTGATGCCGATCACCGCCCCGGCGAGCGTGCCGAGGAGCAGGGACCACATCACGAGGGACACGGAGTCCAGGGCCGTCACCGCGCCGATCGTGGCGGCCAGCCGCGCGTCCCCATAACCGAACGCCCGCGTGAACCGCCACAGCAGGTGGAACAGCCCACCCAGCGCCAACGCCCCCAGCGCGGCCGCGGCGAGGGGCGTCCAGGAGCCCGCCACGACCGCCACCGCCGCCGCACCCGCAGCGGCGACCACCCACCCGGCCCGAGCCAGGGGGAGCGGCAACCAGGTCGTGCGCGCGTCGATCGCGCAGGCGAGCACGTTCACGGTGGTCAGGGCGACCCACGCGAGCCAGTGCGACGTGGGGCTGGACACGAACGCGAGGAGTGAGGCGGCCAGGACGGCCACACCGACCGAGACCACGAAGGGCGGCGTGGCCAGCGACGCATAGGTCGGCTTGCCGTCGGCGTCGGCCGGGTCGGGTTCGGGCAGCGCGCGCAGCACGAGGGGCGTGAGCAGGGCGGTCGCCATGGCGCAGGCGAGCGCCACGGCGGGGGTGGGCCAGGGCACGGCGCCAGCCTAGGCCGCGCGGAGCACGCGGGCGTACGATGCCCGGTCGACGGTCTCGCTCGCCACGCGGGCCCGCAGGGCCACCTCGGCCGGGATCGACGCCGGGCTGCCATCGGCCAGGCGTGCCACGAGGTCGGGGCTGCACCCCAACTGGCGGGCCAGCAGCGCCAGCGGCACACCGCGGGCCACCAGGTCGGCGACGCGGCGGCAGGAGGGCTGGGCGTCCACCCACCGGCTGCGCAGGATGGCCAGTTCGGAGGGTCGGACGGCGATGATCTGCTGCGCGGTCAGCCGCGGGATGCGCCGGAGGCGACACCGCCGAAGGACCAGACGGGCCGCAGTGCGCTGGGACACCCCGGCGTAGGCCGCCACCACGGGCCACGGGAGGCCGGTCGAGGACGCGAGGTGGGTGAGGTGGGCCGCGAAGGGTGCAGCGTCGACCCACGCGGTCGGGTCGATGGCGGTGGTGCGTGGCATGGGTGCCTCCTGGGGGACTGTCCACCAAGGAAGGCCTCGAACGTTGCCCGACTGTGAGCGCTGCCGGGGAAGAAAAAA
>CALMPQ010000118.1 GCA_937872005.1 uncultured Propioniciclava sp. | reverse complement strand
AAATGGGGGAGGCGCTCGGTGACGCGTGCGCCGTGTTGCGGGCGAACGCCGCGAGCGCGGGGCTGGACGCCGACGTGCCGACCTGCCCCGGGTGGACCGTCCGCGACCTCGTCGCCCACCAGGGCCTCGTCCACCGCTGGGCGGCCGCCTACCTGTCGGGTCGGCGTCCGGATGCGGATGCCCTCGTGCTCGCCGAGGCCGACGCCGCGCCCGACCTGCTCGACTGGTTCGACGCCGGCATGGTCGAGTTGCTCAACGTGATCGCGGCCGCGCCTGCCGACCTGCAGGTGAAGTTCTTCCTGCCGGACGCCCCACCACCCCGCGACGCCTGGTTGCGTCGGCAGGTGCACGAGACGACGATCCACGCCGTGGATGCCATGGCCGCCAAACTGGGCCGCGCACCGAACGCAGACGAGGTGTGGGTCAAGCCGTGGCTGGCCGCCGACGGTGTCGATGAGATGCTGACCGGCTTCGTGGTGCGCCGGCGCCCGGGCACGTCATTGCCACGCACCCAGACGGTGCTGGTTCGGGCGACCGACGTCGACCGCGCGTGGCTGGTGCGGTTCACCCACGACGGGGCTGCGACCACGCGCATCGAGGCCGATGAACCCGCCGACGTGACGATCACCGGCACCGCGCGCGAGCTCTACCTCTCCCTGTGGAACCGCGGCCACCAGGCGGCCGCCTCCGACCCCACGTGGTGGGACGACTGGGCCGAGCACGTGCGGGTCACCTGGTCGTGACCCGGGTTGCCATCACGGACGCCGCCGACCCGCGACTGTCCGACTACGTCGCCCTGCGCGACACCTCGCTGCGCAAGTCGCTCGAATCCGAGCGCGGCCTGTTCATCGCCGAGGGCGAGAAGGTCATCCGCCGGGCGATCGAGGCGGGCCACCGGCCGCGGTCGTTCCTGCTGGCCGAGCGCTGGATCGCCGGCCTGTCCGACCTGATCGACGCCCACCCCGGGGCGCCGGTGTACGTCGTCACCGAGGCCATGGCCGAGCAGGTGACCGGGTTCCACGTGCACCGCGGGGCGCTGGCGTCCCTGCACCGGGCGGCGCCGACGCCGATGGGGGAGTTGCTGGGGTTGCGGCGGCTCGTGCTCGCCGAGGACATCGTCGACCACACCAACGTCGGCGCGATCATCCGCAACGCGGCGGGCCTGGGCTGGGACGGCGTCCTGCTCGCCCCGCGCGCGGCCGACCCGCTCTACCGGCGGTCGATCAAGGTCAGCATGGGCACGGTGTTCTCCCTGCCGTGGGCGCGCGTCGACGACTGGGCGAGCGCGATCCCGACGCTGCGGGCGTCCGGCTTCACGGTGGTGGCGTTGGCCCTGACCCCGGACGCCGTGGGCCTGGATGAGTTCGTGGCTCGGGGCGTCCCCGAGAAGCTGGCCGTGGTGGTGGGGACCGAGGGTGATGGGTTGTCCCGCCGCTGGGTCGAGCAGGCGGACGCCGTGGTGTCGATCCCCATGGCCCACGGGGTGGACTCGCTCAACGTGGCCGCAGCGACCGCAGTCGCCTGCTGGGCCCTGCGTCCCGCTGGCTGAGCCTGTCGAAGCCTCAGTCGTCCGCCGTCGTCTTCTTCGGACTAACGGGCCAGTCGGCGGGGTAGAGGTGCTCGAGCTGGGCGTGCTGCTCCTCGAGGTGGCGGTACGACCGCGACGAGAGCCGGTCGCCGAACACGATCCCGTTCAGGTGGTCGGTCTCGTGCTGCAGGCAACGGGCGAGGGTGCCGTCGCCGGTGACGGTGACCTCGTTGCCCCACACGTCGAGACCCACGCACGTGGCGGTGTCGGGACGCGCCAGCGGCTGGTAGCCGCCCGGGAACGACAGGCAGCCCTCCTCGGACTTGTCGAGCGAGCGGTCCTTGCCCGTCGGCGTGGTCACGACCGGGTTGCAGATCGCGCCGACGTGGATCTTGTCGTCGGCGTCGGGGCACTCGTAGACGAACAGCGAGATGCCCAGGCCCACCTGGGTCGCCGCCAGGCCCACCCCGCGAGCGGCGCGCATCGTGGCGAACATGTCGCGCACCAGCTGGTGCAACTCGTCGTCGAACTCCGTGACCGGCTTGGTCTCCTCGTGCATCACGGGCGTGCCCCACCGCGTGATGGGCAGCACGGTGCCGCCGGTCATGAGGTCCTCGATCGCCATGTCTTCTCCGTCCGCGTGGCTGGCCTGTGGGCAACCCGACCATTCTGGCACGCTGGCCGACATGGACACGGTCGAGCCCGCTGAGCCCCCCAAGGGCATGCTCGCCGACCTCGACGCCTGGGCCTCCCACCTCCACCTGGGCCGCAACCTCTCCGAGCACACCTGCCGCGCCTACGCCGGCGACCTGCTCGACCTCGCCACCTGGGCGGCGACGCGCGGCGTCTCCGCCTGGGATCAGATCGACCACCGCCTGCTGCGCGCCTGGCTCGCCGACCTCCACCGCCGCGGGGCGGAGCGCACGACCATGGCCCGCCGCGCCACCGCCGCGCGCGTGTTCTTCGCGTGGGCGTACGCCGAGGGCCGCGTCCAGGCTGATGTTGGCAGCGCCCTGCAGGCCCCCCGCGCCAACCGCACCCTGCCGCCCACCCTCGACCAAGGCGTCGTGGACGCCCTGTTCAACCACCTCGCCGCCCGCGTCGACTCCGCCGAATCGGACGCTGATCGTGTCGTCGCCCTCCGCGACCTCGCGATGGTCGAGGTGCTCTATTCCTCGGGCCTGCGTGTCGCCGAGCTGTGCGGACTCGACCACGACGGCATCGACCGCGATCGTGGCCTCGTGCGCGTGCGCGGCAAGGGCGACAAGGAACGGTCCACCCCGCTCGGCGACCCGGCTCGGAAGGCCCTGGACGCATGGCTGGGCGTCCGATCGCTTCTCGCCGGGCCGGACGCCGGCGCTGCGGTCTTCCTCGGCGCGCGCGGGAGCCGCATCGACCCGCGCGTGGTGCGGCGCGTCGTGCACGCCGCCCTCGACGCTGTGCCGGACGCCCCCAGCCTCGGTCCGCACGGCCTGCGCCACGCGATGGCGACCCACCTGCTGGAAGGCGGCGCCGACCTGCGCTCGGTGCAGGAGATCCTCGGCCACGCCTCGCTCGGCACGACGCAGATCTACACCCACGTCACCAACGAGCGGCTCCGGGACGCCTTTCGCCAGGCACACCCCCGCGCTTAGGCTGCGCCCGTGGCCTACGAACCGAAGACCAAGCCGCGCGAGGGCGGCGTGCTGGAGTTCCTCAACGGAGTCGAGCCCGCCCGGCGACGTGAGCAGGGGTTCGAACTGCTCGACCTCTTCGCCGAGGAGACCGGCGCCGAGCCGACGATGTGGGGGCCGTCGATCGTGGGGTTCGGGGGCGTCCACTATGAGTACGCGACGGGGCACTCGGGTGACATGGCGCGGGTGGGGTTCAGCCCCCGCAAGGCGAACCTGGTGCTCTACGGGCTCACGTTGTACGGCTCCAACGCCGACCTGCTCGAGCAGCTCGGCAAGCACAAGCTCGGCAAGGGCTGCCTCTACCTCAACAAGCTCGAGGACGTCGACCTCGACGTCCTGCGGGAACTCATCCGACGAGGCTGGGGTGATGGCGACGACGACTTCGAGCAGACGCATCCCGGCGTCACCCTGACCCCGCTGGCATGAACCGGATCGCGGTGGTCTTGGTCGGGCTGGGGCTGAGCACAGGTGAGGGCCCCCTCGCTCGAAGGAAGTGGTCCAAAGAGGAGCCACCTGGATCGAGTCAGTGTGGGCTCAGTAGCCCCACAGGCGCAGGGGGACCACGCGCGCGGCATGCTCGAAGTCGCGATCGGTGCTGAGCAAGGTCAGCCCATGGTGGATCGCCAGGTGGGCAATCAAGGCGTCCACCGAAGTGATCTGGACGCCTGCGCGCCGACACTGATTGGCGAGTTCTGCTGCCGCGATGTAGTCACCCCGCGCCGGCTCGAGAAGTTCGACCGATCCCAAGTCGCTGACGATGCGTCGCTGAGCCGAGGCGGGCACGAAGCCGCGCAGGAGTTCGAGGAGGACCATGCCGCACGTGAAGACCTCGGCGCCCGCCACCAGCGCGGCGCGCAGGGCGGCCACCTCCGGAGTCGTCGAGGGTGAGTCTCGACGGTAGGCCAGCGACCACACGCTGGTATCGACGAACAGGTCGTTCATGGGTGGGGCGACGAGACGTGATCGGCTGCATGCCGGTCTGCCTTGTAGTCGTACCCTTCATCCCACTCAAGCGTGCCGAAGGATTCCACGATCCGCGCTCGCTCGCGTCGGGCGATGAACTCCTGAAGGGCCAAGGTGACGGCCTCCTTCTTGGTGCGTAGGCCGCTGATCTTTCGAGCATGATCAACCAGCGCGGGATCCAGTGCGAGATTCGTGGCCATGTGTGCCTCCTCACACATCAGGCTACACACGTGAGCGGAGGCGCTCATCCC
>CALMPQ010000117.1 GCA_937872005.1 uncultured Propioniciclava sp. | reverse complement strand
TCCAACGAGAGCCAGGAGCGCTACGTGCTGGCGATCGCGCCCGAGTCGCTGGAGCGCTTCGCCGCGATCTGCGCCCGCGAGCGCGCGCCGTTCGCCGTGGTCGGGCGGGCCTTCGACGATGGGCAACTGGTGCTCGACGAAGGCGCGATCGAGGCCGGCCCCGGTGACGACCCGGCGATCGACATGCCCCTCGACGTGCTGCTCGGCAAGCCCCCGAAGATGCTGCGCGACGTCACGCGGGTGACCTGGTCGGCGCCCGAGCTCGACGTCGCCCGCTTCGCCGACGCTTCGGCGCTGCGTGACGCGGCCTACGCCGTGCTGCGCCACCCAAGCGTGGCCTCGAAGCGGTTCCTCATCACGATCGGCGACCGCACTGTCGGCGGGCTGTCCCACCGCGACCAGATGGTCGGCCCCTGGCAGGTGCCCGTGGCCGACGTCGCCGTCACGCTCACCGACCACCTCGGCCTGGCCGGCCAAGCGATGAGCTCGGGCGAGCGCACCCCGCTGGCTTCGGTGGACGCCCCCGCCTCGGGTCGGATGGCCGTCGGCGAGGCGATCACGAACCTGCTCGCTGCCCCGATCACGCTGAACCGGGTGAAGCTGTCCTGCAACTGGATGGCCGCCTGCGGCGAGGAGGGCGAGGACGCCGCGCTGTACGACACCGTGCACGCCGTCGCCATGGAACTCTGCCCGGCGCTCGGCGTGAGCGTGCCCGTCGGCAAGGACTCGCTGTCGATGCGCACCCGCTGGGACGCCGACGGTGAGACCAGGCAGGTCACCTCGCCGGTGTCGCTGGTCGTGTCGGCGTTCGCGTCGCTCGACACCGTGGCCGGCACGCTGACCCCGCAGCTCGGGCCCGACCAGACGCTGCTGCTGGTCGACTTGGGCACGGGCGCGAACCGCCTCGGCGGCTCGATGCTGGCCCAGGTCTCGGGCGAATTCGGTGGCGTGGTGCCGGACCTCGACGAACCGGCCCGCCTCGTCGCGCTCGTCGACGCGGTCAACGCCCTGCGCTCGGCCGACCTGGTGGCGGCCTACCACGACCGCTCCGACGGCGGGCTGTGGGCCGCGGCGTCGGAGATGGGTTTCGCGGGGGCGACCGGCATCGCACTCGACGTGCCGTCGGTGGCGGCGCTGTTCACCGAGGAGCTGGGGGCGGTGCTGGCCGTGCCCACGGCGTCCCTCGACGAAGCCGAGGCGGTGCTGGCCGAACACGGTCTGGGTGACCTGACCCACCGCGTGGGGGCGACGGTCGAGGGTCGGCGGGTGACCGTGGCGATCGCGGGTGAGCCGGTGCTCGACGAGGCGCTGCGCGACCTCGGCCAGGCCTGGGACGAGGTGTCGTGGCGCATCGCGCGCCTGCGCGACAACCCGGCGGCCGCTGACGCCGAGCACGCCGCGTTCGCCGCCGACGACGACCCGGGGCTGCACCTGCACACGACGTTCGACCCCGCCGACGACATCACGGCCCCGTTCGTGAACACGGGCGCGCGCCCACAGCTCGTCATGCTGCGCGAGCAGGGCGTGAACAGCGCCACCGAGACGGCGTTCGCGTTCCACAAGGCGGGGTTCGACGTCGTCGACGTGCACATGACCGACCTGCAATCCGGACGCCACGACCTCACCTCGGCCGTCGGCCTGGTCGCGGCCGGTGGCTTCTCCTACGGCGACACGTTGGGCGCCGGCGAGGGCTGGGCCCGCTCGGTGCTGTTCAACCCGCGCCTGATCGAGCTGTTCGCGGCGTTCTTCGCGCGGGAGGACACCTTCGGGCTGGGCATCTGCAACGGCGCCCAGATGTTCGGGGCGCTGGCCGACCTGATCCCCGGCGCCGAGGCGTGGCCGCTGTTCACGCACAATGCCTCGGAGCGGTTCGAGGCGCGGCTGTCGCTGGTCGAGGTGATGGACTCCCCGTCGATCTTCTTCGCCGGCATGGCCGGGTCACGGCTGCCGATCGCGGTCTCGCACGGCGAGGGGTTCGCGAACTTCTCCCGGCGCGGGGACGCCGCGTCGGTGCTGGGTGCGCTGCGCTACGTCGACAACCACGGGGCACCGACCGAGGCGTACCCGGCCAACCCGAACGGGTCGGTGGGGGGGCTCACGGCCGTCACGACCCCCGACGGTCGGTTCACCGCGACGATGCCGCACGCCGAGCGAGTGCTGCGCCACGCACAGCTGAGCTGGACCGACGGGTCGATCGACGACGCGAGCCCCTGGTTGCGGATGTTCCGCAACGCACGGGCCCACGTGGGGTGACCGAGGCAACAGCTGGCCATGACAGGGCCCTTTACGACGTAAAGGGCTAGCGTCGAAGAGTGCTCGACATCCTCTCCGCCACCGTCCCGATCTTCCTCATCGTGGCGCTCGGGTACGCCCTGACTCGGGGTGGCATGTTCAAGCGCGCCGACATGTCGGTGCTGGCCACCTATGTGGTGAAGCTGGCCCTCCCGGTGCTGATCTTCGTGAACGTGGCCGGTCGGTCGCTGGGCGAGATCCTCAACCCCACCTACCTGCTCGCCTACGCCGTCGCCGCGATGGCCATGATGGCGCTGGGGCAGCTGTGGGCCGCCGCCCGCGGCGTCCGGGGGACGGTGCGCGCCGCCACGGTGGCTTGGGCGATGAGCGGGACGAACAACGGGTTCGTGGGGTTCCCGATCTTCCTGATCGTGATCCCGAGTTATGCGGGGCTCGCCGTCGGCATGGACATGCTGGTGGACAACATTCTGATCATCCCGGTCGCGCTGGCGATGTTCGAGGCCCTGTCGGGCAGCGGGTCGAGTTGGGGACGCCGCCTGCTCGACATCGCCCGCCGCGTCATCACCCACCCCATGGTGATCGCGATCATCCTGGCCCTGCTCATCGACCCGCTCGGCATCACGCTGCCCGCGATGGTCGACCGATCGGTCAACCTGATCGCGCAGTCGAGCTCGGCGGTGGCGCTGTTCTCGATCGGCGGCATGCTCGTCGGCCTCGAACTGCGCGGCCAGCTGTCGGACCTGTTCGCCGCGGTCGGCGGCAAGCTGCTCGTGATGCCGGCCATCATGCTGGGCCTCGTGTTCGCCCTCCCCCTGCTGGGCCTGCCCGACCTGCCGCCCGAACTCAAGGTGGCAGCCGTGCTCACGGGCGCGCTACCGTCGATGTCGATCGTCGCTGCCGTCGCCGAGCAGCACGGCGACGGCGACTTCGGCGCGGCCGTCATGATGCTCTCCACCGCGGTGTCGTTCGTGACGATGACCGGCTGGATGCTCGTGATGAGCGGCTTGGGCTGGTTGTAGGTCACGCCATTCAGGATCAATCACACCGGTGAAGTTATCCAGAAGTAGCAGTACTGTTGGATTGTGGACCTGACATTGTTCCAAGAGTCGGCCTTTGGCGATCTGGTCCCCATCGGGGGCTCACTGCCCAACGGGAGGCCGTGGAGTCACCATGCCTTCTTGCCTCGGCCCCTGGACCAGCATCCTCCCATCCTCGCGGGCAACACCTACCTTCGGGTCGGGAACGCACGAGCAGCACTGGCGGCTCTGGACGCAACCGCCGCCCGTCTGCCGAACCCACGGCTGTTCCGCACTTCCACCCTGCGTTTGGAAGCCCAATCGACCGCAGCCCTTGAGGGTACGTACGAGCCCCTCGCGAGGGTCCTGGGCGCCGACGCGGAGGATGCTCAAGACCCGTCGTTGCGCGAGGTGCTCAACTACGTGGCCGTTGCGGGTGAGGCCTACGCCTGGGCAGAGGAAGGGCGGTCGTGGGGAGTCCCAGATCTGGCCAACCTTCAAGGTCGCCTGGTGGCAGGCACACCGGGCGAACGCGAGTTCTCCAGTCAGGTTCGCCCCATTCAGGTCGTGATAGGTAGGCGGGAAGGAGTGCCGCCCACCGAACTCGCCATCAAGGCTGCACGCTACGTCCCTCCACCCCCGGGCCCCGACCTCGAGGCCCGACTGCGTGACTTGATCGGCTGGATGCAGACCGACCATGCACACAGCATCGACCCGATCGTCGCTGCCGCCATGGGTCATTACACGTTCGAAGCGCTGCACCCCTTCCACGACGGCAACGGCCGACTGGGACGGCTCCTCATTGTGCTGCAGTTGTTCAGTTCAGGAGTCCTGAGCGAGCCCACACTTTCTGTGTCCCCGTGGTTCGAGGCTCGGCGCATGGAGTACTACGACGCGCTCCTCGGGGTATCGACACACGCCGACTGGGACTCCTGGATCAGCTTCTTCGCCGTCGGCCTCGAGGAATCCGCACACGCCACGCGAACGCGAATGATGCGGCTCGTGGAGGTGCAGTCCGCCCTCAAGGAACAGTTGCAGACCACGCGGCTGCGGACGGCGAATGCGCGCGTGCTGATCGACTACGCAGTGGGGCAACCGACCTTCACCGTGAAGGAGGCGGCCCAAACCATGGGCATGGGTCATCAGGGAGCGAGCAAACTGATCGACTCACTGGTGACACACGGGATCCTCGCGCAGTGGGGGCAGCGCACCTACAACCGCCAGTTCCACGCCCCTGCAGTCATGCGCGTTCTCTTGGACGCGTAGCCCCATTGTTCACCCCAACGAACACTCAATTGAACTAAACAAAGCCGCACCGCACAGGTGCCTCAGCCGATCGACGCGTGCCACTCCTGCAGTGACTTGACGCCCTCGGCCCCCCGCAGGTGCGCGGCGATGCCGATGGCGGCGGCGTAGGCCTCTGAGGTGGTGGTCACGTACGGCACCCGCGCGCGGATGGCGGCCTTGCGGATGTAGGAGTCGTCGTACTCCGACGCCCGGCCCGACGGGGTGTTGATCACCAGCTGCACCCGGCCCTCGCGGATGTCGTCGGCCATGTTGGGCGCGCCCTCGTGCAGCTTCTTCACCGGGGACGCCTCGATGCCGTGCTCGGCCAAGAACGCCACCGTGCCGGTCGAGCCGGCGATCGAGAAGCCGTTCGCCACGAAGGTGCGCGCGGCGGTCAGCACGTTCGCCCCGGGCGAGCCCAGACCCGTGTCGATGCGGTCGCGCTCGGCGATCGTCATCAGCACCGTGCCCTCGACGGGCAGCACCGTCTGGGTCGCCTCCTGGCTCTTGAAGAACGCCAGCCCGGGGTTGGACGCCAGACCCAGCACCTCGCCGGTCGAGCGCATCTCGGGCCCGAGTAGCGGGTCGACCTCGGGGAACATGTTGAACGGGAACACCGACTCCTTCGCCCCGA
>CALMPQ010000116.1 GCA_937872005.1 uncultured Propioniciclava sp. | reverse complement strand
CGCGCGGCCTGGCCGTGGTCCGCGAGCTGTGGCTCGAACGGGACGCCTTGGCGTCCCGCCTCGACAAGGCACCCGGGCGCGTCCTGGCGGACCGGGCGATCGCCGCTCTGGCGGTCAAGGCCGAGGCCACCGGTTTCGAGGCCTCGCGCGATGCCCTGCGCACGGTGGACGGCTTCAAGTGGCGGCAGGCCGCACGCTACGAGACGAACTGGCTGGCGGCCCTGGAACGGGCGTTGGCGCTGCCCAGGGCGGCGCTCCCCCCTCGCCGTCCGCCATCGGAGGGCATCCCGCACCCGAAGGGGTGGCCGACCCGCTTCCCCGATGCCGCCGACCGCTGGGCCCGGATCCGGCCCGCGACGATGGAACTGGCCGAGCGCCTCGGGCTACCGGTGGAGAACCTCATCGCCCCCGACGCCCTGCGCAAGCTCGCGTGGGAACCGCCGAGTCCGATCACCGAGGCGTCGGTGGACGCCTTCTGGGCGGTCGAGGGTGTCAGGCCGTGGCAGCGGGAGTTCGTGGTCCCGGTGGTGACCCCGCTGCTCTGACCGAGCACTCCAGGGCCCACTCCACGACGGTCCGCGCCACCCCCTGGGCGGTGAGGCCCAGGTCCTCGAGGATCTCGGCGCGGCTGGCGTGCTCGAGGAACTGCTGGGGGATGCCGAGGTGGCGCACGGGCGTCCAGACGCCGGCCCTGCCGCAGGCCAGCGCGAGGCTCGCACCCAGACCGCCGCTGACCCCGCCGTCCTCGAGGGTGACGACCAGGTCAGTCGCCTCGCACAACTCGACGAGCGCCGGGTTGACGGGCAGGGCCCACACCGGGTCGACCACCGCGCACGGGATGCCCTGACGGGCCATCCGCTCGGCGGCTTCGACGGCGAGGTGGACGAACACGCCGTGCGCGACGAGCAACACGCGCGCGTCGGCCGGGCTGGCCAACACGTCCACACCACCGTGGGAGCGCAGGGCCGGCAGTTCGGGGGGCAGCGGGTCCTTCGAGTAGCGCACGACGCTGGGGGCGTCGTCGATGCCGACCGCGGTGCGCAGGGCCTCGGTCAGACGGCGCTCGTCGCGGGGGGCGGCCAGGTGCAGGCCCGGGACCAGGCCGAGCAGGGAGGTGTCCCACATCCCGTGGTGGCTGGCGCCGTCGGGGCCGGTGACACCGGCGCGGTCCAGCACGAACGTGACGCCCTGCCGGTGCAGCGCGACGTCCATGAGCACCTGGTCGAAGGCGCGGTTGAGGAACGTCGAGTACAGGGCCACGACGGGGTGCAGGCCGCCCTTGGCCAGCCCCGCGGCCGAGACGACCGCGTGCTGCTCGGCGATGCCGACGTCGAAGACCCGGTCGGGGAACTGCTGGGCGAGGGCGTCCAACCCCACGGGGTGGAGCATGGCGGCGGTGATGCCGACGACGTCGGCGTTCTCGCGGGCGATCTCGACGATCTCGTCGCGGAACGCGTCGGTCCAGGTGCGCTTGGGGTTGGCGGTGAGCGGCTCTCCGGTCTCGGAGTCGATCAGGCCGACGGCGTGGAAGCGGTCGGCCTCGTGCTCCTCGGCCGCACGGAAACCCTTGCCCTTGACGGTCATGCAGTGCACGATCACCGGCCCGCCGAAGTTCTTGGCGGCCTCGAAGGCGCGCTCCATCATGGCGGTGTCGTGGCCGTCGATCGGGCCGACGTACTTGATGCCGAGGTCGGAGAACATGCCCTGCGGGGCCAAGATGTCCTTCATGCCGGTCTTGAAGCCGTGGAGCACGTCGTAGAGCGGGCCACCGATGAGCGGAGCCGAGCGCACCCGCTGCTTGATCTGCTTCAGGGTCGGCTCGTAGCGGCGGTCGGTGCGCAACGTCGACAGGTGCGTGGCGATGCCCCCGACGGTCGGGGTGTACGAGCGCCCGTTGTCGTTGACCACGACCACAAGCTTGAGGTCGCGCTCGACCGCGATGTTGTTCAACGCCTCCCAGGCCATGCCGCCGGTGAGCGCCCCGTCACCGATGACGGCGACGACCGTCCGGTCCTCACCGCGCAGCCGGAACGCCTTCGCCATGCCCTCGGCCCAGGACAGGCTCGTGGTGGCGTGGGAGTTCTCGACCCAGTCGTGCGGGCTCTCGGCACAACAGGGGTAGCCGGAGATGCCGCCCTTCTGGCGCAGCTTCTCGAAGCCCGCCTGCCGGCCGGTGAGGACCTTGTGCACGTAGCTCTGGTGCCCGGTGTCGAAGACGATCGGGTCGTGCGGGGAGTCGAAGACCCGGTGCAACGCGATCGTGAGTTCGACGACGCCCAGGTTGGGGCCGAGGTGGCCGCCGGTGCGGGAGACGCTGCGCACGAGGAAGGTGCGGATCTCGTCGGCCAGGTCGGCCAACTGCGGCGCGCTGAGTGCCCGGAGGTCGCGCGGACCGTGCACCGCCTCGAGAAACGACATGGACTCGATTCTAGGGCGCCTTCACCGTTCCTCCCAGTCGGGCACGGTCTCACGTGTGTCACATCTTCTGGATGAACACCTTGCCGCGCAGCGCCTCCTCGACGAGGGCGACCTCGCGGCGTCGTCGGCGCAGCAGGGCTGCCTGCTCGTGCCAGGCCGCGAGGGCCGCTTCGAGAACCTCGGGGCTCACGTGCGGGCTGAGGCTGGCCCGCACTCCCCCGATGCCGTCGCGGCAGGCCTGCACCTGGGACTCGACGTGCTCGGCCGCAAAGCGGGCCAGCACGACCGGGTGGCGGCGCAGCACCGGGTAGCCGCGGTACTCGGCCGGACAGCAGTCGAGCAGAAAAGCTGCTGCGGTGTCCTCCCACTCCTCGGTGTGCGGCGGCCGGACGCCCTCGGGCCAGCCGGGCGGCGTGTAGCCGGGCGCCTGCCGCGGGAAGCGCGTCCGTCCCTGCGCGTGTCGGCCCGGCTCGCCGGCGTAACGGCCGAAGCCGTGCACGCCCGTTGAGGTCCAACCGACCGTCATCACACCTCCTTCGAACGGGAGTTCGATTCTAGGTGCCGTGGGTCGTCGGGTCAATGCGGGGTGTGTGGCATCGGCGCGAGACCGAGGAGGCCTCTGGGCGCGCCCTCCGTCTCGCGCCACTGCCACACGGGGTGGGCGAATCAGAGCACGATGAGCAGCAGGCCCGTGACCACCAGCGCTGCCGCGGCTCCCCCGATCACCCAGGGTCGCCAAGCCGGACGCCGCGGGCCCGTCCACGTCGCCGCTGCCGCCAGCGCTGGACCCAGAACGAGGACGACGATGCGGACGGCGTCCGGGACCATGTCGAACCAGACCGGCATGCCGAGCAGGAGGCCGGCGAGGATCGCCCACCACTCCCAGCCCAGCCGGAACACGAAGGCGCCGAGCGCCAGCCCGAGCGTCGGGCCGATGATGGCCCCGGTGAATCCCCAGCCGAGGTTGCAGGCCAGGTCC
>CALMPQ010000115.1 GCA_937872005.1 uncultured Propioniciclava sp. | reverse complement strand
GTGATGTTGGCCGGACGCCGCAGGGTTCCACCCAGACGCCGCGCGCGCTCGGTGACGATGTCGACGACACGCGCCGCGGACTCCTCCAGTGCCATGTCGGTGGTGTTCAACACCGGGCAGCCCAAGCGGCGGTGGAGGTCCTTCATCGCGTCGAGCTCCTCGTGGATGGCGAGCAGGCTGGTGTAGCCGTCCTTCATGCCGGCGTACCCTTGGCCCTTCACCCGCTCGGAGCGGATGTGCTGGAGCTTCTCGGCGTCCATGGTGAGGCCGACGATGCGGTAGCGGTCGACCTGGAAGAGTTCCTCGGGCGGGTCGATGCCCGGGACGATCGGCACGTTGACGGCCTTGTAGCCGAGGTAACCCAGGAAGATCGACAACGGGGTCTTGCCCGACCGGGACGGCCCGACCAGGCAGATGTCGCCCTCATGCAGCGAACCCGGCGCGACCCCGTCGTCGTTGCGCACCGCGAAGTCGATCGCGGAGATCCGGGTGAAGTAGTCCACCTCGACCCCGACCGGGCGCAGCGGAACCTCGTCCGGCTCGGTGCCGCTGATGGTCTGCAGGGCCAGGATCGCGTCCGTCATCAGGTCGGCGCTCGGGACTCCCATCTCGGAGCACGCCTTCTTCGCGATGATCGCCCGCTCCTCGTTCACGAACGTGAACAACACCGCGGTGGGGCGACCGGCCCGGGCGCGCACGGCGTCCAACGCCTTCATCAGGGCCTCGGTCGTGGTGCACCGGCGGTGCCGGACGAGCGTGAAGTCCAGGGTGGGGAACTGCGCGACCGCCGCCCGTGCGATGCGCGCCGCGGTCTCACCGGTCGAGTCGGCGATGAGGTGGATCTCCAGGTCGTCGGTCATGGGTCCATCCTCGCCCGCGGGCGGCTGGGTCGGGGCCTTTTCGCCTGTGACGATGGAGTGTGGAACCCATCACCCCTGCCCGCGCGGACCTGACCTCCCGGGGGTGTGGATGGGGAGTGCTCCCCTGTGCACAACCCTTTCGTGGCACGGCCCGGCTGTTACGGTGGCAGGGCTGGCCCACCCCCGAGGAGCTGACCCATGACCTCACCGCTGCACGGCATCGAGGAGGACGTCCCGTTCGACCACGCGGCCGCGGACGCCCTGCGCACCGCCTGCAACCACGCCGCCTCCGCGATCGAGGGGCAGGCGGGGTCGCGGGCCTCGTCGGTGGCGCACGGCCTGGAGGACTTCCAGGGCTACTACTCCCAGCTCTTCCAGCAGAACGGCACGACGCAGGCCGGTGATGCCTCCTTGCTCGTGACGCGCCTGCGCGAGGTGGCCACCGCGGTCGGTGACCTCAAGGCGTCCGCGACGGCGGAGCAACAGCGCCGCGTCACCGCGCGCGAGTGGAAGCGCCGCCAGGACGACCGCAACGTCGTCGACCACGTCGTGGACTGGTTCACCGGCGGTGAGGAGCCGCCCGTCGGTCCGCCCGACCCGGCGCCCACCCTGGTGATCAGCACCCCACCGGCACCGCAGCGGGAGCCCCTGAGCGGTTCGGGTGGCACCGGCACGTCGTCGGCCCGCCCCGGCCACCTGCGCACGTTCGCCACCAACTCGGCCGGGGCCAACGACAGCCTCGCGCCCGAGCCGGGCAAGCTGCGCGCCGCCTACGCGACCTTCGGGTCGACGTGCACGTGGGGCTCCCTCTCCGCCGACGGCGTCTGGACCGGCTTCGACCGCTACCTGACCGCCAACGGCAACGACGTGCACTGGGCCAACACGGTGGCGGCCGCGTTCGAGGCGGCCGGCTCCGACGGCACCGTGACCGTCACGAACGCCTCGATCACCGCGTCGCTGCAGGCGGCCGGCGTCAACGCCCAGCGGCAGGACCTGGTCATCGATCCCCCGCAGGCCTTCGGCGCGCAACCGACCACCGGCTACTCGGTCGACCCCGTCAACACGGCCACCGGCAACTTCCTCGAGCCCGAGTGCGACCTCGGCTTCGTCGGCGGTGGCTCCGCCCTCGCGTTCACGCGCATGTACAACAGCCTCGACCCCTCGGTCGGGGCGTTCGGCCCGGGCTGGTCGTCGTGGACCGAGTGCGGCCTGCGCCTCACCGACGAGGATGCGCGCTGGCGGCTGGCCGACGGCCGCGAGATCGTTTTCCCCCGGCTCGGCCAGGGCTGGGACAGGGCGACCACCGAGGCCTTCTGGCTGGACGCCGCGGGCCCGGGTCACGTCGTCACCGACAACGCCGGCGGCCGCTGGGAGTTCGCGGGCACGGGCGAGCTGGTCCACCTCGACCGCGGGCGAGGGACGGGCGTCGACCTGCACTGGGAGGGCGGCCGCCTGACCCGGATGGCCCACGAGCGGGGGCGCTGGCTGGCCCTGGAGTGGGCCGGTGAGGGCGAGGCCGCCCGGGTGGTCGGCCTGGTCGCCTCCGACGGGCGGCGCGTCGAGCACGGGTACGAGGACGGCCGGCTGGTCGCGGTCACCGCCGACGGGGGCACCCGCCGTTACACGTGGAACGCCGCCGGGCTGGTCGCGCAGGTCATCGACGCCGACGGGGTGGTCGAGGCCGACAACGAGTACGACGACCGGGGCCGCGTCACCGTGCAGCGCACCCAGCACGGCCGCGTCGTCCGGTTCGCCTACCTGCCGGGGCGGGTCACGGTCGTCTCCGACCCCGACGGCAGCCGCTCCAACACCTGGATCCACGACGACCGGGGCCGCCTCGTCGGGATCATCGACTCCGACGACCGGCGCGCCTCCACCGCGTACGACCGGTACGGCAACGTCGTGATGGCGACCTCCCGCGACGGCCGCGTCGTGCTGGCCGAGTTCGACGATCGCGGGCACCGCACGGCGCGCGTCACGCGCGGTGGGGCGCGGGTCGACACCCGCTACGACGAGCGGGACCGGCCCGTCGAGGTGGTCGTCGACGGCGACGGTGACCCGTCGGTCATCCGCTACGGCTACGACGGCGACGACCGCAACCCCAGCACGGTCACCGATGGCGAGGGCGGCGTCACCCGCCTCGACTGGGACGGCAACCTGCTGCTGCGAGCCACCGATCCGACGGGCGTCCGCCTCGAGTACGGCTATGACGCGGCGGGCGACGTGGTGAGCATCACCAACGCGCTCGGCGGCCGGGCCCGCCTCGAACGGGACGCCATCGGCCGCGTCGTCGCCGCGATCAGCCCGGCGGGCCACCGGACGACCTACCGCTACGACGAGCGCGGCGCCCTCGCCGAGCGCACCGACCCCGATGGCGGCACCTGGCGCATGGAGTACACGGCCGCCGGGCGCCTCGCCGCGACAGTCGACCCCTATGGCGCGCGCACGCAGATCAGCCACTCCGAGACCGGCTCGGGCACCGTGACCACCGACCCCCTCGGGCGTTCGATCACGCGCGGGTTCGACGACCTCGGCAACCTGTCCGCGGTCACCCTGCCCGACGGAAGCCGCTGGGAGTACGCCCACGACGCCCTCTCCCGCCTCGTCGCGATCACCGACCCCGACGGCGCCACCTGGCAGCACGAGTACGACGTCAACGGCGCCCCGACCCGCACGATCGACCCCACCGGCCGGGTCCGCACGCAGGCCCACGACCTCGACACCCGTACCGTCCGGCTCGGTGACGCCGGACCCGACGGCACCCCGACCGCCCTCGACACCGACCGCCTTGGCCGGATCGTCTCGGTCACCACGCCCGACGGCGCGAGCTTCCTCACCCGCTACGACCGGTGCGCCCGCCCCGTCGAGTACGTGGACGCCGCCGGTGCGGTCACCAGCCTCGAGCGCGACGCCGCCGGGCGGATCGTGCGCCTGCGGCGTCCGGACGGGATCACCACCGAGTACCGCTACGACGAGTTGGGGAAGCTCGCGGCGGTCGACGACTCCGACGGGCGACGCACCACGTTCGAGTACGACGCCGACGGCCGCGTCGTCGCCGAGCTCGGCCCGGCCGGCGCCACCCGGTACGAGTACGACGCCTGCGGGCGCACCACCGCCGTGACGCGACCCGGGCACGGGCGCGCCACGTGGACCTACGACCTGGCGGGCCGGACGATCGCGATCCGCGACCGCCTGTGGGGCACCCGCCGCTTCACGTGGGACGCCGCCGGCCAGCTCGTCGCCGCCCGCAACGCCCTCGGCGGGGTCACCCACTACCGCTACGACGACCTCGGGCGGGCCGTCGAGATCACCGACCCGCTCGGCAACACGACGCGCCGCCGCTTCAACGCCCACCACAAGCTCGTCGAGCAGGTCGACCCGCTGGGGCGCACCCTGCGTGCCGGCTATGACGCGGCCGGGCGGCAGGTGTGGCAGGAGGAGGCCGACGGCGTCCGCCTGACGTGGACCCACGACGAGTGGGGCGAGGTCGCCGCCGTCGGCGTCGACGGGCGCACCGTCGCCGCCTTCGCGCAGGACCCGACCGAGCGGCGGCTCGTCGTGCACGACACGACCGACCCCGATCGCGAGCACACGCTCGAGGTGGTGTGGGACGCCCGCCGCCGCCTGGTCGAACGCACCCGCGACGGGCGCGGCGTGCGCTGGACGCGCGACCGCCTCGGCCGGTGCACCGACCGACTGGTGCCCGACGGTGCCCGCACGCACTACGACCGGGACGCCGCCGGTCGCCTCGTCGGTGTGGACGCCGGCCCCGCCGGTGGGCTCGTCGTCGCGCGGGACGCCGCGGGTCGCGTCGTCCGCGCCGCCGGCGGCGGGGTGACCCAGGAGTGGCGCCACGCCGACGGGGAGGTGGTCGGGCACACGCTCGTGGCCGGCCCGCTCACGATCGAGACGGTCGTCGAACGGGACGACGAGGGCCGGGTGGCGGCGCTCGTGCGCGACGGCGTCCGGACCGAGTACGCCTACGACGCGGCCGGGCAGCTGCTGTCGGCGCGCACCGGTGACCAGGCGCGGACGTGGTCCTACGACGCGGCCGGCCGCCTGGTTGCGGAGACCGACGGGGAAGCGGCCACGACGTACGAGTACGACGCGGCGGGTCAGCTGGTCGCGCGCCACGGGGCGTCGGGCACGACCCGGTACCGGTACACACCGACGGGGCGGCGCGCGGGCGCCGAGGGGCCGGGCGGCACCACCACGTACAGCTGGAGCCCGCTCGGGTGGCTGACGGGCGTGAGCGGGCCCGACGGGTCCGCTTCGCTGCACGTGGACGCCCTCGGCCAACTCGCCCGCATCGACGACGCCGAGGTGTTCTGGGACGGGTCGGCGCCCGCCCGGGTGGGCGGGACGTCGGTGGTGGACGGCCCCGGCATGACCGCCGTGGGCGACCGGTGGCAGGCCACGGGATGGCGCGGCGTCCGGGCGGACGCCGACGACCCGTGGGCGACGCTGCCGGGGATCGGCGTCGGGTTCGGCGCCTCCGTCGGGCCGGGTGGCTCGGTGGCGGTCGCAGACCTCGAGTGGCTGACCGCGCGCGCCTACGACCCGGCGACGCGGGGCTTCCTGAGCCGGGACCCGCTCGAGCCCGTCACCGGGGCGCCGTGGGCGGGCAACCCCTACAGCTACGCCGGCAACGACCCGCTGCACGCGGTCGACCCGACCGGGCTGCGGCCCGCCACCGACGGCGACATCCAGACGCACATCTCGGCGAACCAGGGCGCGTTCGCGGCCGTCGGCAACTGGGCGCGGGACAACTGGGAGTACCTCGCTGGGGCCGGCATGATCCTCGTCGGCGGGGCCCTGGTCGCCTTCGGCGGGCCGGTGGGCGGTCTGATCGGCGGGTCGATGATCGGTGCGGGCATCGACACGATCGTGCAGAAGGCCACGACGGGCACCGTGGCGTGGGACCAGGTGGCCGTCGGGTTCGCCGTCGGGCTGATCCCCTTCGGCGGGCTGACCACGCGCGCCGGGACGACCGTGGTGCGGTCGGTCGCGCAGCGCGCCGGGGTGACCGGCATCAGGGCCACGGTCGTGAACGGGGCGGTCGGCGGCTTCGCCGGGGGCTTCGTGACCGGCAACTACGCCTACTTCACCGGCGACGGCCCGCACACCGTGTCGAACTATGTGCAGACCGTCGGGTTGAACACCGTGGTCAGCACGGGCACCGGGGTCGTCAGCCAGGGCATCTCCGACGGCATCACCGCGTGGCGCGCCGGCAGCTGGCCCAACGGCGCACCCCCCACCACGGCCAGTGCGCCGGCGGCGGAGGTTCCCGCGGTGCCCTCGGTGGAGGCCCCGCCCAGCTCGGCCCGGTTCGTGGTCGACCCCGACGGTGTCGTGACCGACCTGGAGGCCGCCCGGTTCGTGGTCGACCCCAGCGGCGTGGTCACCGACCGGGAGGCGGCGCGCTTCGTGGTCGACACGGCCGGCAACGTCGTCGACACGTCAGGATAGGTGGCATGACCGCAACCGACGAGCTGCTCGCCGCGCTGGACGCCGAGCTGGGCCTGCCGCCCGACCGGCGGCCCAGCGGCGGTGACGACGAGACGCTGCAGGCCCTCCGGCACCGGGTCCGCGCCGGCGGCCGGTTGCTGGCCGCGCAACGCCCGGAGGAGGTCGGGCGCCTGGCGGCCGAGGCGCGGGGCCTCGCCCTCGCGTCGCTGCGGCCAGGCGCGCTGGCCGACCAGGTGGTGGGCTGGAGCGACGCCGTCCTGCGCGAGGGTCCGGCGGCGAGGACTGCGGGTGCGACGCCCGACGTGGGGCCCGCCTCCGGG
>CALMPQ010000114.1 GCA_937872005.1 uncultured Propioniciclava sp. | reverse complement strand
GTCCGGTCGGAGCCCACCCACCCCCAGGAGGCGTCACGACCGGAGTCTTCGGTGCAGGTCAGGCAGCCTGCTCGATGGCCGACACCTCGAACTCGAGGACGACCTTGTCGGCCACCAGGAAACCACCGGTCTCCAGGGCGGCGTTCCAGGTCAGGCCGAAGTCGGCGCGGCTGACGGTGGTCTCACCCTCGAAGCCGATGCGCTTGTTGCCGAACGGGTCGATGGCGAGGCCCTGGACCTCGAAGGGGATCGTGATCTGCTTGGTCGTGCCACGGATCGTCAGGTCACCGGTCACCTCGACGACGTCGCCCTTGATGGCGAAGTCGGTGCCGCGGAAGGTCACCTCGGGGTGCGTCTCGACGTCGAGGAAGTCGGCGGAGCGCACGTGGGCGTCACGGTCGGCGTTGCGGGTGTTGATCGACGCGGCCTTGATGTCGACGTTCAGGGTCGAGGCCGACGGGTTGGCGCCGTCGATGGTGGCGGTGCCCTCGTACTCCTCGAAGGAGCCGCGGACCTTGGTGACCATCGCGTGGCGGGTCACGAAGCCGATGGTGGTGTGCGACGGGTCGAGGACGTAGGTCCCCTTGAGCTCGCTGAGCTGCGACATGTTCTTGTCCTCTCGATGTTCCTGCTGGGTTGCTTACTTGTTGGTTCAACCGTACACCCACGATGGTTGAAGTGTCAACCATTAGCCACGGGAATCCCGTTTTGCCAGCGGCCCAGACGGTCCCTGTACTGTGGCGCCTGAGTGACCCACGGCCTCACAAGGAGGAGTTCAATGACGACCCCTGCCACCATCTCCGCTGGCGACAAGAATGTGGAACTGCCCTTCGTGCAGGCCACCCAGGGCAACAACGGCTATGACATCGGCAAGTTCATGGCCCAGACCGGCGACACGACCTTCGACATCGGTTTCGCCAACACCGCCGTCTGCAAGTCGGCCATCACCTACATCGACGGCGACAAGGGTGTGCTGCAGTACCGCGGCTACCCCATCGAGCAGCTCGCCGAGAAGTCGACCTTCCTCGAGACCTCCTACCTCGTGCTCTACGGCGAGCTCCCCACCAAGGAGCAGTTGGCCGACTTCACGGAGAAGGTCGCCAACCACATGGTGATCGACGAGCGCATCCGTGAGATGTTCCGCATCTTCCCGCGCAAGTCGCACCCGATGCCCGTCCTGTCGGCCGGCATCACGGCGCTCGGCCTGTTCTCCACCGACACGATCGGCTTCGACGAGGAGAAGATCGACGCCGCCACCCACCGCCTGATGGCGAAGGTGCCGACGATCGCGGCCTACTCCTACAAGAACTCGGTCGGCCAGCCGACCCTCTTCCCCGACTACTCCCTGAGCTACGTCGAGAACTTCCTCCGCATGTCCTTCGGCACGGTCACCCAGCCCTACGAGCTGGACGACGAGATCGTCAAGGCCATGGAGGTGCTGCTCATCCTGCATGCCGATCACGAGCAGAACTGTTCGACCTCGACCGTCCGCCTCGTCGGCTCGGCGCAGACGAACCTCTACCAGTCGGTCTCCTCCGGCGTGAACGCCCTCTACGGCCCGCTGCACGGTGGCGCCAACCAGGCCGTCCTCGAGATGCTCGACGACATCGCGGCCCGCGGCATCTCGGTGCAGGACTACGTCAACAAGGTCAAGGACAAGTCCTCCAACGAACGCCTCATGGGCTTCGGGCACCGGGTGTACAAGAACTACGACCCCCGCGCGGCCATCATCAAGAAGCACGCGGACGCCATCCTGCGCAACCGCGCCGGCG
>CALMPQ010000113.1 GCA_937872005.1 uncultured Propioniciclava sp. | reverse complement strand
AGAAGCCACGTTGCCTGCAAGCCTGGCGCAAATGCTCGGCCACCGCCTGCTGGGACGGGTTGACCGGAACACCGGGGAACGGACCGAAACCTGTCACCAGAACGCGCATGGCGCCCATGGTAGGGCGCTCAGCCCGCCGACCAACCCCCGTCGTTGGCGATCAGCGCGCCGTTCACGTTGGACGCCTCGACACTCAGCAGGAAGACCACCAGGGCCGCGAGCTCATCGGGCTTGGCGTTGCGCAGCGCGCTGCCGTGCACGGGCCCGAGGGCGGCGAGGCCCTCCATGTCCATCTTCGACTGGTCGATGGACGCCATGATGTTGGTCTCCACCCCACCCGGCATGACCGCATTGCAGCGGACGCCCTGCTTGCCGTAGACGTACGCGGTGTTGCGCGTCAGCCCGATGAGCCCGTGCTTGGACGCCGTGTACGCCGCGCCCGCCGCCGCACCCCGAATGCCCGCCTCGGAGGAGATGTTCACGATCGAGCCGCCCCCATTGGCGATGAGCACCGGCACGGCGGCGCGCATCAGGTACATGGGCGCGGTGAGGTTGATGCGCAGGCAGCGCTCCCACGTCGCGTCGTCGACCTTGGCGACGCCCGAGAAGACGTCCATGACGCCGGCGTTGTTGACCAGCCCCCACAAGGTGCCGACGTTGTTGGCGCCCTCGATGAGGGATTGGGCGATCGCGGCGTCGGAGATGTCCCCCACCACGGCACGAGCCGAGCCGCCGGCGTCCGTGATCTGGGTGACGGTCTCGTGGGCCGTCTCGGCGATGTCGGCGACGATCACGGTGGCGCCTTGAGCTGCCGCCATGACGGCGGTCGCCCGTCCGATGCCCGACCCGGCACCGGTCACCACGACGGTCTTCCCCGACAGATCGAACAGGGCCATGGCTCCCCCTCAGGTCGTAGCGTGGCCCCGCAGGACCCCGTTGTCCTGCGGGTCTGCCAATTCTACTACCGTGCGTAGTCCTTGGGAATGGTGGCGAGGTTGTTGGGGCCTGCCGATGGATGGCTGGTCACCGGAGTTCGAGGAGGTCCGCCGGCGTGCAGTCGAGTGCCTCGCAGATGGCGGTCAGCGTGGTGAACCTGATCGCCCGCGCCTTGCCGGTCTTGAGGATCGACAGGTTCGCCATCGTGATGCCCGTGCGGGAGGACAGCTCGGTCAGCGTGACGCCCTTGTCGGCGAGCACCTGCTCGAGCAGGCAGGCGATGCGGTGGGGGGTGTCCTCAGATGACACCGGCGGCGTCCTCCTCCAAGCGCGCCCCAGCACGGAACGCGACCACGAGGCACCCGATGACCAACCCGAAGACCAGGAGCGGCCACGAGAAGTGGACCGGCTGCAGGCCCGCGCCCTTGCCGAGCCCCTCGACGGCGAGGCCGTCCCACCACCGCATGAGCAGGACGAGGCCGACCGGGTGGAGCGCGGTCCGGGTCAACGTGCCGGCGACAAGGGCAATCGCGGCGGTGCGCAGGTCGGCTTGGACCGCGGGCGCGAACGGCGTGCCGCCGGCGATGCGCTGGAGGGCACGCCGGATGGCGAGCAGGGCCACCACGATCGCGATCGCCTCGATGGCCCGGGGCAGCGCCGCCACCGCGCGGATGCCCAAGGGGATCTCCTCGGCACGCACCACGGTGCTCGTGACAGCGCAGCTCTCCCCCGGGGCGAGGCCACCGCAGTGGGACGAGTCCGCCCACTCGAGCTGGATCACCTGGGGAAGCACGGTTGCGGGGATGTGGACGTCGTGCGCCCCGGGCGGCACGATCAGGGGCCGGGCGGACAGGGTGATGACCAGGACGAGTCCCGCCACCGCGGCGACCGCAGCGGCCACAAGGACCAAGAGGATGCGGACCGCCGCGACACCTCGACCCTGTGCTCGAGTCTGGCGTTGGATCGTCCCTGCCATGACTGCCCCTTATCGCTTATCGATGTTATTGATAAACGATACGCCTGCGTGCTTGGTGAGTCAACGGGCCGGGACCGGGCAAGGGCTGGTCGAGAAGTGAACACTCCCGGGCGTCTTCCTGCCACGGGCGCGCCCGAATTGAGGGACGCCCGGCTTGAGCCGGACCAACTTGCTCAACTCCTGCCCGAGTCGCTTGTCAGTGCGGGCGAGGACCCGGGCAGCTTCAGCGTGGTCCTCACCCGCATAGCGAGCTCCTATGGCGGCAAGGCAGATGGCGTCTGAGGCCGCGATGCCGGCGAGGACCGCGATCCCCACCACGACGTTGTTGGCCCCCGGGCCCTCTTCGGCTGCCGCCAGCTCAGCGATCTCCAGGTAGCGGGTGGCGATGATTCTGCGGTTCCGGGCATCGGCGACGCTTCCGGGTCGCAAGCGTTCGGTAGCCATCACGCGATGGTGGCGCGGTCATCGCGGAGAAGTCGCTCAAGGGGAGCCCCCACCAGAAGGACAGAATCATCTCGCCAAGACTGGAAGATGGGCTCCTCAGCCTGCTGGGCGCGTCGCAGATCGCCCAGGGTGGTGTCCAGCCATGACAGCCGGTTGCCGGTCAGCTCGTACAGGGCGTCTTCGGTACCTGCCAACTGGTCGTCCCACCTCGAGGCATCCCCGTCGGACAGCGACTCAGGACGCACAAGGAGGACATCGATGTCTGAGGCCGGGCCTGCCTCCCCGCGAGCCATGGACCCATACAGCGCCGCGTGCAGACAAGGGACCCGCCACGACTCAATCCGCTCAGTCAAGGTGCGAAGAACCGCGGTGCTGGCCCCGACGATCTCCAGAACGGCCGGGACGAGGACGTGGGAACGATTCAACCGGTACAGGTTCGCACGCCCAGCCTCCTCGGTGAGCACAATCCCCTGCGCCACCAGTCGCCTCAGCGCCCGCAATGTCGACGTATGGTTTCCCCCCGCGAGTTCCGCGATGCGGCGCCCCGACAAGGACGCCCCCGTGCGCGCCAAGATCCTCAATGCTCCCGAGTCGGCAGCTGGCATCAAGGAGGCGAGCGGGTTCGACAAGTCCATGCCTCCATGGTGGACCACTTTCGTTCCATATGGAACAGTTCCGCTCCATAAAACTGCAACAGCGACCCGCCGCTTGCTTTGGGCGAACGGCCCGCGCGAGTCTCGGTAGCGCCTATGCGGCGTCCGGCGGTGGAAGCCGCCAGCTGGCCGGACGCCACGCGGAGACGCAGCGTCCAGGTGCTGATGCCGGTGCGCTCCGCAGCCTGGGAATGAACTCGGTTTTCGGCCCCTTCGCACCCATCCACGCCCGGGGCACCCAGAGGCGAAACCGGCTCTTCACAATCGAGGGTGTAGTGCGGGTGTGGTCGGGGGCGGCGGGTCGAAC
>CALMPQ010000112.1 GCA_937872005.1 uncultured Propioniciclava sp. | reverse complement strand
ACCGCCGCCATCGGCGGCTCGGCCTCGTCGTTGCCCTCCGGCCACGAGCCCGCAGCCTCAGCCACCAATGCGGGCGCTGCGTCCTGCATGCGGTCGAGCAGTTCGAGTTGGCCCTGGACCGACAGTTCGGCCGCCGCCGTGAGCAACGCGTCGTAGGTCGATCCGCCCCCGGCCGCCCGCAGCGCGACCAGGTCGCGCAACTCGGCCAGCAACACATCGCGCCGCTGCTCGACGACGCGCACCACGAGGCCCACATCGCCCAGGCGACGCGCGGCCGCGACCTTGAGGAAGAAGTCGTCGCGGTACCCGGCGGCGGGCTTCACCGGCGTGGCGAACCACTTCTCCAACTCGGTGCGCCCGGCCTCGGTCAGGGTGTGCACCAGGCGATCCGGACGCCCCTCCTGCGGCACCCGCCTCGCCTCCGCCAACCCATCGCGCGCGAGGCGCTCCAGGAGCTGGTACAGGTGCCCGATGTTGAGGGTGCCGAAGTGGGGCCCGACGAGCGACTCGAACTCGCCCTTGAGGTCGTACCCGTGGCTCGGACCCTCGTTCAGCAGGGCCAGCACGGCATGGTGGAGCGGCACGCGCCCATCGTGACACACCACCCCTTGCCTAGTCACTAGGTAGTGGTGCAGGGTGGGGCCCGTGGGTATCGACCTGGTCGCCGTCGGCAAGGACTTCGGCGCGCCCGGCCGCCGGCTCGTCCGGGCCCTCGACGGCCTCGATCTCACGATCGACGAGGCCACCACCACCGCACTGATGGGTCCCTCCGGCTCGGGCAAGTCCACCCTCCTGCACCTGGTCGCCGGTCTGGACGCCCCGTCGCGCGGCTCCGTGCTCGTCGACGGCATCGACGTGGCCAGCCTGCGGGGGCGCCGCCTGGCCGACCACCGGCGCAGCGTGGGGTTCGTCTTCCAGCGGTACAACCTCATCGGCTCACTCACGGTGCTCGACAACGTGCTGGCCCCCACGGTTGGGGGGTCCGGGCGTGATGCCCGCGTCGCACGGGCACGAGCAGCCGACCTGCTCGAGGAGGTCGGCCTCGGCGGCACCGAGCGGGCCCTGCCCGATGACCTGTCCGGCGGTGAGCAGCAGCGCGTCGCGATCGTCCGCGCGCTGGTCAACGACCCGCGGATCGTGCTCGCCGACGAGCCCACCGGCTCCCTCGACACGGCGACCGGCTTCGAGGTCATCGACCTGCTACTCGCCCTGCCCGCCCGCACCGGGACGACTGTCCTCGTGGCCACCCACGACTACGCGGTCGCCGCCCGCTGCGAGCGCATCGTCACGCTCCGCGACGGGCGAGTCAGCTCCCACCGCGTCCTCGGCCGCGCCGCCGAGCCGAGTACCACCGCGTCCCGCATCGGCCGACTCGGCCCGCTCACCTGACCCGCAGGAGGATCCCCATGCCCGGCGCCCCCGTCACCCTCGACCGCGTGACGAAGACCCACCGGCTCGGCGACGGGTCCCGGCTCACGGCCGCCAACGACGTCAGCCTCACGCTCACAGCCGGGCGGCGCACCGCGTTCGTCGGCGCGTCCGGGTCGGGCAAGTCCACGCTGCTGCACCTCATCGGCGCGATCGACCGCCCCGACTCGGGCACGATCACGGTCGGCGACCAGGAGATCACGCGCCTGTCTGCGCCCAGGCTCGCCGACTTCCGGGCCGGCGTCGGGTTCGTTTTCCAGCAGTTCCACCTGTTGCCCGCCCTGTCGCTGCTCGACAACGTGTGCGCACCCCTGATCGGGCGCCACGTGCCCGATCGGCGCGACCGGGGCCTCGAGATGCTGGACGCCGTGGGCCTGGCCCACCGCGCCAAGGCCCTCCCCAGCCACCTCTCCGGTGGGCAGCAACAACGCGTCGCGATCGCCCGAGCGCTCGTCGTCCGGCCCCGCCTGCTCCTCGCCGACGAGCCCACCGGCAACCTCGACAGCGTCACGGCCAACGAGATCCTCGACCTGCTCGAGGACCTCCACGACCGCTACGACACCACCATCGTGCTGGCCACGCACGACCCCGAGGTGGCCGCCACGTGCGACGAGGTGATCCGCAGCACCGACGGCCGGGCCGAGCGGGTCGACGCCGTCGGCGTCCTCACCTATGCGCCGCGGCGCGCGAACTGAGCCCGCGATGGACATCTGGCGCTACGCCCTGGCCCAACTGCGCGGCGGCTGGCGGCGCACGCTGGCGTCCGCGCTCGCCGTGCTGACAGCGGTGACGAGCTTCGTGCTGCTCACCGGCAGCGCCACCACCGAACGGCTCGTCGTCACCGACACCCTCAACCGCAACCGCGGCGCCTACGACATCCTCGTCCGCCCGGCCGGGTCGGCCACCGCCGTGGAGCAGGAGACCGGACAGGTGCGCGCGAGCTTCCTCTCCGGCACCTACGGCGGCATCACGCTCGACCAGGTGGCCCAGGTCACGGCGGTGCCGGGTGTCGAGGTGGCCGCCCCGGTGGCCATGGTTGGGACGATCATGCACCACGTCACCTCCGGCATCGACATCACCGACCTGCTCCCCGCCGACGGCGAGCGGCTGCTGCTGCGCTACCAGACCCACGTCCGATCCCGGAACGGGCACGTCGACCTGGTCCACACCCCCGGCACCCTCTACGTGACCCGCCAACCCCTCTCGTCGGAGCCCTTCACGATCGAGCAGGCCGACTCCACGGTCTCCGGTGAGCGCTACGTGGAGGTGGTCGACGGAGCCACGCGACACCCGTGCCTGGCGAACCCGAGCACCGGCCTGGAGGAGGACATCGCCTGGTGGGAGCAGCCCGAACAGCGGTGCGTCTCACTGGCCTCCGACCCCTTGGACGAGGTGCAGCGCATGGTCCGCCGCGACGGGCGGACCTTCATCCCGGTCTGGGTCTCCGTCCCGGTGCAGGTCGCCGCGATCGACCCCGTCGCGGAGGCGAAGCTCGTGGGCCTGGACGCCGCCGTGGTGGCCGGGCGCGCCCTCACCGACGCCGACGGGTGGGGCCCGGCCAGTCGGTACACACCGCAAGACACCATGCTGGACGTCTTCGAGACGGCCCCGGCGGCCCCGGCATTGTTGGTGTCCAGCATCGAGGCCGATTACACGGTGGCAGCGACCGTCGAGCGGTTGCCCGACGCCACGGCCGCGGCCTTCACCACCGTCCCGTTCGGGACGACGTCCTGGCCGCTGGTCCGGGACGCCCCGTCCGTCGCCGTCCTCGGCGAGCGGGCGGTGTCGGCCCCCGATGTGTACGCCGACTTCCTGGCGGACTTCCCCCCGACGGAGAGCAAGACCTTGGACAGCTTCGGGCGTGGCCCGGTCATGGTCGCGTCGGTGCTGCGCCCCGGCGAGGTGACGTACGCGCCGGGCACCCCGCTGCGGCCCGAGGAGGCCGACCTCAGCCCGGCGGCCCAGGCCCAACTCGTCCGGGCCGCCCGAACCACCGCGGACACCGCGTGGCGGAGCGCGGAAGCACAGGGAGACACCAATTTCTTCGGGTGGGAGTCGGCGTCGTCCGGGAGCGGCGGGTCGAACGAGGATCCCAACACCAACTGGACCGGGTTCATCCTGCGCGTCGCCGGTCACGTCGACCCGGACCGGTTGCAGGCCGGCGGCGAGCTCGGACGCCTCCCGCTGGAGGAGTACTCGACCGCGAAGCTCACGCCCGCCGACGACGCCTCTCGCGCGATCCTGGGCGGGCAGGACTACCTGCCCGACCTGAACCCCGTCGGCTACGGCCAGTTGTCCCCCTCGATCCTCATCCCGCTCGATGCCCTCCCGCTGCTCGACGCGACCAACCTGAAGGTGGGCCTGGGCGACGCGCCGGTCAGCGCGATCCGGGTGCGCGTCGCCGGCGTGCCCGAGATCACCAACGAGAACCAGGAGCGCATCCGCCTCGTCGCCCAGCAGATCAGCCAAGCCACCGGCCTGGACGTCGACATCACCTACGGCAGCTCCATCATCGGCCAGCGCGTCGAGCTGCCGGCCAGCAAGCTCGGCGTGCCCGCCCTGACCCTCGACGAGCAGTGGGCGAAGAAGGGCGTCGCCGTGCAGATCGTCGACGCCCTCGACACCAAGTCGGTGGCGCTGTTCGGGTTGATCCTCATCTCGTCCGCCCTCACCGTGTCGGTCGTGGCCCGCGCGACCGTCGCCGCGCGACGGCGCGAGTTGGGCATCCTGAAGGCGTCCGGTTGGCCGGCCGGGCGGGTGACCCAGGCCCTGCTCGCCGAGGCGGCGCTCATCGGCGGCGGCGCCGGGGTCGTGGGGGCGCTGCTGGCGTGGCCGTTGACGGCGGCGCTGGGGGTGGCGTTCGAACCGTGGCGGGCCCTGTTGGCCATCCCCACCGCGGTGGC
>CALMPQ010000111.1 GCA_937872005.1 uncultured Propioniciclava sp. | reverse complement strand
GTGGAGCTCACCCACTACGAGGGCATTCCGCACCTGGTCACGCCGATCATCACCAACCCCAAGAAGGCCGCCGAGGCGCTGCAGTGGGTCACCCGCGAGATGGACATGCGCTACGACGACCTGGCCGCCTTCGGGTTCCGGCACGTCGACGACTTCAACAAGGCCGTGCGCGCGGGGCAGGTCAAGCTGCCCCCGGGCTCGGAGCGCGTCCTTGCGCCCTACCCGTACCTGCTGGTGATCGTCGACGAGCTCGCCGACCTGATGATGGTGGCGCCGCGCGATGTGGAGGACTCGATCGTCCGTATCACGCAGCTCGCGCGCGCGGCGGGTATCCACTTGGTGCTGGCGACGCAGCGTCCGTCGACCGATGTGGTGACGGGTCTGATCAAGGCGAACGTGCCGTCACGGTTGGCTTTCGCGACGTCGTCGATGACCGACTCACGCGTGATCCTGGACCAGCCCGGTGCCGAGAAGCTCGTCGGCCAGGGTGACGGACTCTTCCTGCCGATGGGGGCGTCCAAGCCGGTGCGCGTGCAGGGTGCGTGGGTGACCGAGGGGGAGATCCGCTCGGTGGTGCAGCACATCTCGACGCAGCTCGCGCCGCAGTACCGCGAGGACGTCGCCACGCCCGCCGAGTCGACCAAGGTCGCCGAGGACATCGGCGACGACCTCGAGCTGGTGTTGGAGGCGGCCCAGCTGGTGGTGAACCTGCAGCTGGGTTCGACGTCGATGCTGCAGCGCAAGCTGCGCGTGGGCTTCGCCAAGGCCGGACGCCTGATGGACATCCTCGAGACACGCGGGGTCGTCGGGCCGTCGGAGGGGTCGAAGCCCCGCGAGGTGCTGGTGAAGCCCGATGACCTCGACGAGGTGTTGGCCAACCTCGCCGAGGGCTAGGGTGGGCCCATGCCTCGGTCTCAGGATGGGCCCACGCCGGTGGGTGACGAGCGCTTCGACGCGCTCGTGGATCTGTTGGTCGGGACTGGCGAGTTCCACGCCGGCAAGATGTTCGGCGCGCGTGGGCTGAAGCGGACCAGCGGGAAGTTCTTCGTCGCCCAGATCGACGATGACCTCATCTTCAAGCTGCCTCCAGGTGAGCATGCCGAAGCGTGGGCGCTGGAGGGTGGGGTGGTGTTCGAGCCGATGGAAGGGCGTCCGATGAAGCAGTGGGTGCAGGTGCCGCCGGCGCATGCTCGGTTCGATGAATCGCTGGCTCGCGCTGCGGCCACGACGATCGCATGACGCGCACGGTTCTGGTCACGGGCGGGACGCGGGGGATTGGACGCGAGGTCGTCCGGCTGTTGGCGCCGTCCTGGCGGGTGCTGGTGGGAGGGCGTTCCGCGGCTGCGGTTGCTGCTGTGGTCGCCGAGTGCCCGGACGCCGCGGGTTTCGTCTGCGACCTCGCCGACGAGGGCGCGGTGGCAGCGGCTGTTACTGGGATTGGGCCGCTGGACGCCGTGGTGCACTCGGCCGGCGTGGCTGTTCGTGGGACGGCGGAAGAGGTCTCGCGCGAGGAGTTCCGGCGGGTGCTGGAGCTCAACGTGGTCGCGGTCGCGGACCTGACGCGGTTGTTGCTGCCGGCGCTGCGCGCGGCGCGGGGCCAGGTCGTGGTCATGAACTCGGGGTCCGGGTTCGTGTCGGGTGCGGCGAACGGGATCTACGCGGCGTCCAAGTTTGCGGTGCGTGCGTGGGCGGATGCGCTTCGCGACGAGGAGCGGGGCGTCGTACGCGTCTCGTCGATCCACCCCGGGCGCGTCGACACCGACATGCAGGTCGAGCTGCAGGCTGCCGAGGGGCGGGCGTACAACACCTCGAAGCTGCTGACGGCAGTGTCGGTGGCTCGGGCGGTGGTCTTCGCGCTGAAGGCCGACGCTGATGCCTGCGTCGAGAGCCTTGTCGTGCGTCCGGCTGCGCGTTGGGAGTGAGTTGCCACTCACTGAGGGATTGATGCTGGACTGCCGGTAACGATCCCGGACCGAACGATCGTTCGGTTCAACGGGGCTGTGGACAACCGGTTTGGGGCCCTCCCCGTGTGCCAGAATCGGTGGTGGAGGAAAACAACATGCACCCACCCCGCATCGTCGTCCTCGTGACGATCCTTGGCGTCCTCGTGACTGGCTGCACGCCGACACCGGCGCCTGAGCCGAGCCCTGTTCCCAGCGTGCCCACGTGCGTTCCCGAGTTCGGCGGTGAGCCGTTCCCGTGCACACAAGCAGAACACGACGCGAACCAGAAGATGCTCGCTCGGTATGCCGAAGCCGAGCGTGTATACCGGGAGTTCGCTCGATTGAGTGAAGCAGAGCTGGTTTCGCGACGGCCTGCGCCATCACCAGAGTTGATGGCCCTGACCAGTGGGAGCCGATCCTCGGTGATGGCTCAGCTGCGAACGCAGGCGCTGGAGTCAGCCACATACTCAGGAGAACGCACCATTGTGTGGGTCAAGTCGACGCCTCACGCCTCCGGTGCGCGAGGAAACCACTCAATGTTGGTGTGCTCGGACTTCTCAGCCTGGGTTGTGACACGAACTGACCGCCAGCCGGGCCCATCCGGTAGGGCAGCCACCTTGGTTCTGTTCGACGATGCGAGTGGGCGGACCACGGTCGTGGACCTCAAACCAGGAGAGGACGCAACATGCGTCTGATCACTGGGCTGCTCGCGTTCCTGACCGTCCTATCGCTCATGCACTTGCAGTCACCCGAGGCGGTGGGAGCGGACGGATGCAAGGCATGGGATGACTTGGCGCAGGACTGGATGCTCGTTGATTGCGGAGAGTCGGCGTCAGGTCCAGGAGGTATCCACCCCGAAGTGAACCAGTACCGCGGCCCAGCGATGATGTGGGTTCGGCAAGGTCTGTACCGCGAGGGAGGGGGTTACTCCTCGGAGGTGTGCCAGCTTGTGCCGGTCTCCGAAGGCGTTCCGCCGAACTTCGTGCGCACCAGGGCGAAGGACTGCGACATCGAGGGCTCGCGCCCATCTCGCGCGGATGTCGAGCAGTGGGTTCGGACCTTGGCGGGCTCCCTGAAGGTTCCCGCTCCACAGATCCAGCTCGGGCCCGAGCCGTCGGTCAACGAATGGAACATGGCGGTGGTCGGCCTGCCCGTGTGGTTGTGGACAGACACCCCGAGGTCGATCACGTCTACGGCGCAAGGCGATGGCATGACGATCAACATCGATGCGCGGCTCGACTCGCTGACTTTCGCAATGGGCGACGGCAACACGGTCTCGTGCACGCAGTGGACCGTCTACGCGCCGAAACGACCAGGGGACCCGTCCCCTACGTGCGGTCATGTCTACACGAAGGCTTCGCCTCCGAAGGGCGAGTTCAAAGTCGCCGCCACAGCAAACTGGACGGCCAGATGGAGTGCGATGGGGTATTCGGGAACCCTCCCGCTGCGGAGCACAGGCTCCCGTTCGGTGCCAGTGGGCGAACTTCAAGCAGTGGTGGTGCGCAAGGGGTGACCGCTCGCGGGCGCGGTGTTGCGGATGTGTCAGAATCGGTGCCGGAGGAAGTACATGCACCCACCCCGCATCCTCGTCCTTGCGACGATCCTTGGCGCCCTCACTGCTGGCTGCACGCCGGCACCGGCGCCTGAACCGAGCCCCGTTCCCAACGTGCCCACGTGCGTTCCTGAGTTCGGGGGCGAGCCCTTCCCGTGCACGCAGGCGGAGTACGAGGACAACCAGAAGATGCTCGCCCGCTATGCCGAGGCCGAGCGTGTGTACCGGGAGTACGACCGGCTCACCGAACAAGAACTCGTAAGTGGGGCGGCGGAGCCCAGTCCGGAGTTGCTCGCGCTCGTGTCACCCCACATGCGCGACGCGGCCAAGGAACTCAGGACGAACGAACTCGAAGCTGAGTTCTCCGGCACTGCGCGGATCGTGGGCGTAGAACGGAGGCAGCCGAGCTCCCAAGAGGGTGCCCCGTTGGTCATGGCCTTCTGCGTGGACCGCTCAGAATGGACCGTCAAGTACCCGGACGGCGGGATGGACCCGACCACACCCGTGTATCACGTGGCGGGCTTTGATGAGCACCCGGGCATGACCGTCCGCTGGCTCCGACTGGAGGAGGCGCCCGCATGCGAGCGCTGACCACAATCCTTTTCGCGCTTGTCTTGCTCGTGCCCGTCTTCTCTCTCCAACTCGAGGGGACGACACCCGCAGATTGTCTTGGGTCAGGGCGAGGGTCGAGGGTTGATGCTGGCTGCAAGAAGAAAGTCCCGCCCACGACAGCTCCTCCCGCGATGGCGGAGCCGACTGAGGTCCCCATCAGGCCGGGTACCCCCATGATCTGGATCCGTTTCGGTGTCTATTCCGGTGGTACGGGGGAGGTGGGAGAGGCCTGTCGGTCATGGCCGGCCGATCAACCCATTCCGGCGAACCACTTCCGGGCGACTGCGGAGGAGTGCGGTCGAGAGGGAGGCCCGGCGCCGTCGCGGGCGGATGTCGAGCGCATGGTGCACAGCCTCTCGGCGACCCTTCGGGTGCCCGATCCCACGATCAAGCTCGGCCCCGACCCCTCGGTGAACGAATGGAACATGGCGGTGGTCGGGCTGCCCATCTGGCTGTGGACCGACGCGCCCCGGGACGCGTCCTCGACCAACACCGGCTCAGGGATGCGCATCGACCTCACCGCCCACCTGGACAAGCTCACCTTCGAGCTGGGTGACGGCAAGCAGCTGACGTGCACCCAGTGGACGCCCTACGCGCCGGCTCGACCCGGGGACCCGTCCCCGACGTGCGGGCACGTCTACGCGAAGGCGTCCCTGCCGAAGGGTGAGTACACGGTTAACGCGACCGCGCACTGGACGGCCCGGTGGAGCGCCATGGGCTACTCCGGAACGATCCCGCTGCAGAGCACCGCGAGCCGGTCGGTGCCGGTCGGGGAGCTCCAGGCGGTCGTCGTCCGGGACCGGTGAATTGACCAGCGCACACCAGATTCCCCAACCCGTGGCCCTGACTGGATGGTCCCAATCCGGGGTGTCCCCATCAACCGTCGACAGCTAGGTTTGAGGCATGCCGCAGACGAGCGCTGAGTTCTCGATCGACCTGACCCCGGGCGAAGGGCTCCACGCGGGCACCGACCGCTTCGACTTCACCAAGACCTGGACCGGCGGGCTCACCGGCACCTCCGTCGGCACGATGCTTTCCGCGGGTGACCCCGGCGCAGGCCACGCCGGCTACGTCGCCCTGGAACGTTTCGATGGCGAGATCGACGGCCGCGAGGGCACGCTGGTCTTCCAGCAGTTCGGCACCATGGACGCCGCGGGCCCCGTCCTCACCTACCTCGTCACCCCAGGCTCCGGGACCGGCGCCCTCGCGGGCCTCACCGGCACCCTGAACCTGGACGTCGTCGACGGAGTCCACCGCGTGGAGTTCGACTACACGATCTGACTCCGTCGAGGGCGGCGCTGGGTAGGCTGCCAGCATGAGCACGCAGCGCAGGATCGGCCAGTTCACCGTCTCCGCGATCGGCCTCGGCGCCATGCCCCTGTCGGCGTCGGGCAAGCCCGCACCGCCGCGTCCGCAAGCGATCGCCACCGTGCACGCCGCCCTCGACGCCGGCATCACGCTCATCGACACCGCCGACATCTACGCCCCCAGTTGGGACACGATGGGCCACAACGAACAACTCGTCGCCCAAGCCCTCGCCGACTACGCCGGCGACACCAGCAACGTCGTCGTCGCCACCAAGGGCGGCATCACCCGCAGCGAAGGTGAGCAGTGGGGCCGCAACGGGTCGCCCGAGTACCTCCGCGAGGCGGCCGAGCGGTCCCGCGAGCGCCTCGGCGTCGAGTCGATCGACCTCTACTACTGGCACCGCCCCGACCGCAGCCGCCGCTACGCCGACGGCATCGAGGCACTGGCTTCCCTCAAGCAGGACGGCATCATCAAGGAGATCGGCGTCTCCAACGCCAACGTCGAAGAACTCCAGATCGCGATCGACGTCCTCGGCGAGGGGGAGTTGGCGGCGGTCCAGAACGAGTTCAGCCCCAAGTTCAACCACACCTCCCTGCAGGAGCTCGAGTTCTGCGGCGAGCGCGGCATCGCATTCCTGCCCTGGTCCCCGCTCGGTGGCACCAGCGGGGGAGCGGTCGAGCTCGCCGACCGGTACCCCATCCTCGCCGAGGTCGCGAACGCCCACGGCGCCAGCACGCAGCTCGTCACCCTCGCCTGGGAGCTCTCCCTCGGCGAGCACGTCATCCCGATCCCCGGCGCGAGCCGCCCCGAGTCGATCCGCGACTCAGCGCGCGCCATGGAGCTGGACCTCTCCGACTACCAGCGCAACCGCATCGGCGCCGCCCTCCTCTCCCGCTGAGCCC